>JBBRMC010001196.1:0-1000 GCA_038231055.1 Leptolyngbyales cyanobacterium | reverse complement strand
TTTCGGCTCGATCGTTTACGGGAGCCAAGCCCAAACTGACGCGACCCGCGATCGTGGGTGACTACAATTACGGCGGATTTGATGGCAAAGATCGCACGATTCGAGCGGCGGACACGACGATATTTTTTGACATTCCGCCCAATATTCCCCAAGTGGCGAATGCTCACTCGACGTTTATGTGGCGATCTCACAGCATTTGGTTAATGACTCAAGCAGCGCGCTGGGGACAGATCAAAGAGATTCCTAAAAACGCCGATCAGATTGCCAAAAACGCTTGGAAGACGGAACTCTATCGAGAGGTTGCTGCCGAGATGGGCATTGCATGTCCAGCAGACGATTATAAAGTCGAACCTGCTGAGGTGTTTATCGACAAAAAGGCATTTGATCCCAGCGATCCGGTGGGCTATCTTAAAAGCTTTGAAATTCGTGCCGATCGTCCTACTCAGTTCTACTTGGCTTAATCGATCGTCCTTAATTGTGGGAGTCTTATCATGATTGAATCTACTGCTATGAGCGTATCGCAGCCTTCTCAGTTTGATCGGTCTGAATTCTTGAAAATCGAGGATCTGCACAAATCGTTTAAAGCTGGAAACGGCAGAGAATCGTTGGTGCTGAAAGATATTAATTTAACGATCGCCGAAACTGAATACATTTCAGTCATCGGTCACTCTGGCTGTGGCAAGTCAACGCTGCTGAGAATTGTGGCAGGGTTAGAAAAACTTACTTCCGGTTCAGTCCGATTGCAGGGCAAAGAAATTTGCAAACCTGGCTCCGATCGGATGATGGTATTTCAACAGTATTCGCTGCTGCCGTGGCTAACAGTGCGACAAAACATTCGCCTTGCGGTTGATGAAGTGCTGACTCATCTCTCACCCGTTGAGAAAAAAGAACTCGTCAACGAACACATCGCGATGGTGAATCTGACCGCTGCCGCAGATAAATATCCCGACGAGATTTCGGGTGGGATGAAACAGCGCGTCGGCATCGCTCGTGCATTATC
>JBBRMC010001195.1:0-1006 GCA_038231055.1 Leptolyngbyales cyanobacterium | reverse complement strand
CTCTAAATGCCCGAAGCAGATAGGTTTTTGAGTGAGGAACAGCATTGGAACTTCTGCGGACACCGCAGAAGTTCTAGAACAAAAATACTTACTGCGTTGAGGGGCGATCGCTGGCTCCAAATCAGGGAATTAGACAAAATGTTTCTGTCTAATTCCCTGATTTAGAAAGCACTTAGTCCAACTGCAAATAAATCTAGAACGTCTGGTATGTGAATTCTCATGCCTTGAATGCAGACACGCCCTAAAACACGACTCGATCGCCGCGTGTCTTGACCATCTTAATTGAGACTTATTTTGAGTCTTACTTGAGTCTCGTATAAGATAAATGAGTCGCGAGGTAATTCTTTAAGCAGTTCTATAAAATATCAAGGACGAAGTTAGAAAGTTGGATATCTCCATGAAGCGACCCATTCGGCAAATTGCCCTCGCTACTCTCACGATCGCTGCCCTCTTCCTCAGCCCCACCCTACTTCACCCCACCCCATCTGTAGCCCAATCCATCAGACCCCAAGATGCTTGGAAGCAAGTCTACGAGCAAATTCCTGACCTGCCTCTAGAAAATCAATACATCAACCGCGAAACCAAAAAAGTAGACCCCAACAACACGCTGGTCAGCCGCATGATTCGCTACCACCAATATGTCAAAGGTCGCCCCATCAACTACCGCCTCGACTGGAAAATGACACTAGCCGACTATCTAGGCATTAACGACCCCATGATTGACTCCGACTACCCCGGCTCAAACAACTTGAGAAAAAACCCTTTAGACAGCGATCGTGCCATCATTAATCGCCTTACCCTTAAACAACGCAATACCCTCGTTCAAACTCTCGTTAACCTCTTTAGTCCTACCCCTATTAAGCCCATCTCAGTCCCTATTTCCCCTCCTCAACCCACAACCGCAACTCCCGATCGCCCAGTCCAGCCCAGTGGTGCTCAGCTCCTCAAGCCCTAAATACTATGGGACGGTTATTAAAAAGCGGCAGCGATTGGCGTATCGGCTGGG
>JBBRMC010001194.1:0-1010 GCA_038231055.1 Leptolyngbyales cyanobacterium | reverse complement strand
CGCCATCACTCGCTGGCTGGGAGCCGATGCCCAAGACGACGCTGCCCCCCCGATCGTCCGTTTCTCACTTCCGGGATCTGGCTATCTTCTACTGTGCAGTGACGGATTATGGAATTACGCACCCGAAGCCCAACAGATTCAGGAATTGGTGCAAAAAAGTTTGAGAACGGATGCGGTCACGATTTCGAGCTCGCTAGTTGCGTTTGCCCGATCGCAAGGTGGACACGATAATATCACGGTTGCACTATTCAGTCAGCTTTCATTGAACTAAACTTATGTCTACTCAATTTACCGCCGAAGTCTTTCAAAATCAATTCTTGCCGCAAGGATCGAGAGAAATCCACGCGATCATGACTGTGAATGCTGGAGAGAACACAGAAATCTCAAGCGGTGCAGCGGGAGAGCGATTGTTTGGAATCATCTGTGACACGTCAGGCTCAATGGGCGGACAAAAAATTCGCTCCGCAAAAGATGCCCTCATCAAAGTGGTTAATCTGCTCCCAGAAGACGCGCATTTCTTCATTGTCACAGGGTCAACCCAAGCGCAATTAGTTGCCCCCTTAAAGCAAGCGACTCCTGAAAACAAACAGCAAGCGATCGTCAATATTCGCTCGATCGAGGCAGGTGGCGGAACGCTGATTTCAACGTGGCTAAATGCTGCCCTCAAACAGTTTCAGCGTATGCCGACTGCTATTCGGCAAGCATTATTGCTGACGGATGGACAGAATGACGAGTCGGATGAAAAAGCGTTCGATCTGGCACTGCAAAGCTGTGAAAGCGTGTTTCAATGCGACTGTCGAGGAGTCGGAACCGATTGGCGCGTTGCCCAACTTAAACGCATCTCTAGCAAGCTTCTCGGCACCACTGACATCATTGCCGATGCCTTCAAGATTGAAGCTGATTTTCAGACGATTTTGCAGCAGGCAATGGGCAAAAATATTAGCGATGTCTCAATGCGGTTGTGGACTCCTCAAGGAGCCAAAATTCTCTTCTGCAAACAAGTCAGCCCT
>JBBRMC010001193.1:0-1010 GCA_038231055.1 Leptolyngbyales cyanobacterium | reverse complement strand
GAGCAGATACGAGTTTCTGCGGCTACGCCAATGGTTTTGCCGAAAGAAATGGTAACTAAAATTGCGGCAGCTAATCGCATTTCACCTTGGGATGGACTGAATCAACTAACTGGCTCGGCTTCTGCAAACTTGCCAAGCTCTCCTGCTCAAGAACAGTCTTCTAGCTTGCAAGCAAAAGCGACAGCCATTCAACCAAGCTTACCTGTAGCGAGTGAACCAGCGATTAAGGTTGCGGTTGCGCTGTTCCCATTCGCTCCCGATCAGCTATTGGGTGAGTTGGTTAGCCCTAATAGTAGAAAGAATCCTGCTATGTCTGCGACAGCCCTTAATCTGCCAGCAAGATCGATCGCCACACCATCGATTCCTGCATTGAGTGCATCTGAGCAGTACAGCGCTAATCGGGCCATTCCCGTCGAAGCTAGTACTTCTCAGCCAGTAGCTGAACCTAAATTACAGTTGCCTACCAGAATTGCTGTGGCTCTATCAGTTCCACAGATTCCTATGGCTTTATTGACTGAGCAAAAAGTCAGCTTAATCAATACACCTGCGGAATCCACAAATCAACCAGTTGCGGAACCAGCTACTAAGATGTCTCCAGTAGCGGCTATGTCAGCTTCGACTGTTCCTGCAAATCGGGCGATCGAGCAAGCTAGCAATACTAATTCCGCACCTGCAAATGTCATTTCTCAGCCTGCGGCTGAACCGAATATTCAGATGCCTGCTCGATTAGCTGCTAGTCTTGTACCTAAAGTGCCTGCATCAGCAGCTTCCATTGAGCAGCAGACAGCCGTGTTTGCTCAGCCAAATCAGGTTGCCCTACTGCCTGACCCCGAAGCAAGGATGACTTCTTTAGAAGTTAAGCGTCTAGAGTCGGAAGTGGATCAGCTAAGTACTAAAGTCCGTGATGCTGAAATCAAAGCAGCAGCTCGTAAGTTAGAAGTAGCTAAGATTGCGGCGGCTAATTTGAATGCTTCGCCAAATCCCGATCGCAACTTTGATGAGGGTCGTAG
>JBBRMC010001192.1:0-1014 GCA_038231055.1 Leptolyngbyales cyanobacterium | reverse complement strand
GTGACGGGTGACGAGTATGCGCCCAACACTTGCTCAAGAATTACCAAACCGAAACGCCAATAGTGACGGACGTAAATACAGATAAGCGAGAGGACCGAACAGAGGAACCCACACAGCAATGTGAAATAGTTGGGAATCGGGTGCCAATCCGCGTCGCGTCATATCATCCTGCAACAAAGTTGGGTAAGGGAACAACCCACAAAACAAACAAAACGCAAGGCTCATGCCATGCACAAACCGATTCGTCAAAAACTCGTGAGCAAACCCCGCCCAATTGCCCCACAACATGGCGTAAAGAACCAAAATAATTGTGCTGATGGTTAGAATTACGCCAGTCGTCTGCGAATCTAGGACAGCAATCCAAGGATCTTTCTCGCCTGAAAACGATTGATTGGGCTGTCGCAGCGCCAGATAGGGAATCAAACCAATAACACCTGTCCCGATCGCAGCCACCATAAACATCCAAGCGGGTAACGACTGCATTCTCCCATCTGCAAAAATCAAACAACTATAGATCAAGAGCCAAATACCCACCAGGCTGAATAACGATAGGATCACTGGATTGATTGAAGGAAGATGTCCTGATAACAGCGATTGAAGGGGTTGAAACGTATCGGGTTGTAATGGCGGTGCAAAAAACAGCACGTAAATAATAAAACCGAGCCAAATTAACCAAAGCAGGTCTATTGCAGAATCAGAAACGGAACCTCTGCTTGGGATGGCGCTACTCTACGGTTATCGATTGCAGGTTGATACCATTGAGGGTGGTAGCGTTAAGATTGAAGTCTTGTGATTCTAGGTAGAAGCGATCGGTGAGGCACGTCGTTTATAGTTCCTTCGTCGCCGTTCAACTTTGTCATTCATTAAGACATGAGCAATCAGCCTAAGCTTTTAAATACTGTCTCACTTCTAAATAATTTGTCGATCGAGCAATTGACTCTCGTAGAACCAAACTATTCTATGCCTGTGTAAATTGTTTGCATGGCGAACTTGTGGATGAATTTTCAGTCTTAC
>JBBRMC010001191.1:0-1015 GCA_038231055.1 Leptolyngbyales cyanobacterium | reverse complement strand
ATCGGGATGTCGGGATAGGTCTCGATCGCCGCCAAAATCAGATGACGCAAAAAGTTTTCGCCCGCATAGTTGCGCGCACCGCGAGAAGCTTGCAAAATCACGGGGCTATCCGTTTCATGGGCAGCCTTCATGATTGCCTGGATCTGCTCCATGTTGTTGACGTTGTAAGCTGGGATGCCATAACCGTGTTCAGCCGCGTGGTCAAGCAGCAGCCGCAAAGGTACAAGCGCCATAGATAGTCCTCCTGGATGGTTGGGGTCAGCGAGTGGATGTTAAACAAATTAATTGTTACGACAATCTTAAGACAATTTCACGCCTAAATTTGGTCGAATTTATCGATTAAATTACCTGAGTAAGTACAAATACTATTACTTTTACTTATGTGGTGGGAGATGAGCCTCAGATCGATTCACAGTTTTCATAGTCTGAGACTCATCATAATGGGTCAATCTACGTCTCAATTGGCGCAGGGATTGCGCGATCGGACATTGCCACCATCTGGTGATTAGCGAAAGTACGGTCAAGTTTCACATGAATAATGTGCTTGCCATCAAAGCGCGAACCCGTTATCAAGCGCTCCATCAGGTGGCGGTGAATGGTTGGATTCAAGGATAGTGGACGAAAATAAAGTAACGCGATGTACAACTCAGAACCCTCGCCCCAAACCCCTCTCCCTAAGGAGAGGGACTTTCAAGATTCTCTAGTTCCCTCTCCTTAGGGAGAGGGCTAGGGTGAGGGCTGCTTTTAGGCGGTTTTAGAGACGTTGCACATCGCGTAAAGTATTCAATTTTGAGTAACTCTGGCTTTACTAAAGTTCGATCGCTCTGCCAAGTCTGATGAATCTACCTTTAGAGGGTAGGTTGATCCACTCTAAGTTTCAACAATCAAGCTTGATGCAATAGACCTGCTTTGAAAATAGAGGACTAACTCGGTGGTTGAACTGTGGCAAGGGGAGTTAATTGAACCTGATATCCCAACCGCTCTATCCGGTGCTGCAAGGTTTGGATCAGTTGGT
>JBBRMC010001190.1:0-1017 GCA_038231055.1 Leptolyngbyales cyanobacterium | reverse complement strand
TTTTCCCGATTGCTCAACGATACGGACGGCTTCTGCTTTCTGTTCAGCAGTAAAGATGCGACGTTTCTTGGAAGTCATAACGGCCTTCTCCTAATGGAACAACTTTAGCCAAGTGTCCATTAACTCGGGGGAAGGTCAGGCTTGTTGGTAAGGAGTGTCGGATAGCCGGACATTCCCAAAGCTACATGGTCAACCTCAAGAGTTCAATCCTATGACGCAGTACATTCAACGTGCCCCGCAGATTCAGTAGCTAAATAGTCGCAGATTTCATTCTCAAAGTTGATTTCTTTATGCAGGCTGCTAATGTCGTTAATTCTCCTGATAGCTGCGCTCGATTAGTAGACACGCTTTCTCAAAATCATCTAAATTGCGTACCATAATTTCCAAATCACCTGTTCCCCAATGCCCGCCTAATTAGCTCATAGAACCCCCTCACCCCCAGCCCCTCTCCCAAAAAGGGAGAGGGGAGATCTTGTTCCCCTTCTCCCAAGGGGGGAGAAGGGGCTAGGGGATGAGGGAAAGTTCTACAACTCATGTGGACTTGCTATATCAGAGCCTCGTTCGCAAAGTTTCACCCTGAGACACCATCTCTCTCCCGCACCCGCTCCAACCACCGCCGAGCAACAACCGTATCTGGATGCGCTACCCCCAAAACCCGCTCCCAAATCCCTAAAGCTCGGACTAAAAGCGGCTCAGCCTCTTGAAAGCGACCCCGCTTGTAATAAAACGCCCCTAGATTGTTGAGGGTTTGCGCCACATCGGGATGCTCCGCGCCTAACACTTTTTCTCTGATGCCGAGCGCCCTTTCAAACATCGGCTCCGCTTGCTCAGACCGTCCTTGGGATTCATACAATACCGCCAAATTGTTGAGGGTGGTCGCCACATCGGGATGCTCCGCGCCTAACACTTTTTCTCTGATGCCGAGCGCCCTTTCATACATCGGCTCCGCTTGCTCATACCGTCCTTGGGCACGATACAATCCCGCCAAATTGTTGAGGGTGTTCGCCACATCGGGAT
>JBBRMC010001189.1:0-1020 GCA_038231055.1 Leptolyngbyales cyanobacterium | reverse complement strand
ATATAGCAGGGTTATTGCGCAACGCTTCTAAAAAGAGGCGCTGGCGATCCAACTCCTGCAATAAGTCTGACTTTAAATCCCCACGGCTCGTAACCTCAAGGATTTCGAACATGCTCACAAGCGCCGTTTGATGATCAAGCTGAGAGTCCTGAGCGATGAAAAAGTCGACCCGATCAAACAAGTCTTCTAGACGCAGCATGGTGCGCACGCGTTCGCTTAAAGGATATTCGTAAGTGATCACAAGGACGTTTCCAGCATATCTCGAAATTGTGACCCATTGGACATGAGTTTACAAATCAGCATGATATTTATCGCCACCCGCCCAGCCTGCGCCCGCCGCAAGCGCAAGATACTTTGCATGTAGCAGCGCGACAGGCAGGGTTAAATCTTCAAGATCTTTGGTGTTTTCAATAACGTCATCAGCCAGCTGAAGCCTGAAAGGTCGGGGAATTTGTGCTGCAACAATTTCAGTGACTTCTAAGCCTGTCAATTGTGATCGCTGACGCACTCGATCGATTTGTAATGCAACAGGGCAATCAGCTACCAGTGTCCGTGAGAGCACGCTCCGATAACTCATGCCCTCAAATAGTAGCGGCACTTCCAAAATCACATAGGGCGCGCCTTCCGCTGCGGCCAAGACAACTCTACGCTGAGATTGTTGATGAATCATGGGATGAAGGATCGCTTCCAGCCTGCGCTTTACGTCGATATCAGCGAAAGCGAGTACACGCATAGCGGATCGATTGAGTGCTCCATCTAAACCAACAACTTCGCCGCCAAATTCGCGCGTAATCATCGGCATTGCCAGTCCATCGGACATAGTCAGAGACCGCGCGATAGCGTCTGCATCAATGGTCGCAGCACCCAGCCTCGAGAAACTCTGCGCCACCGTTGATTTCCCAGACCCTATTCCACCAGTAAGGCCGACCATGAAAATTTTTTGTGGAATGTTGTTGACAACATTGAAGTCAGCCACGGTCAGCGCACTAACCTGGCAATCGACCGAGATACCAGGCATTT
>JBBRMC010001188.1:0-1022 GCA_038231055.1 Leptolyngbyales cyanobacterium | reverse complement strand
CGGGGATCTTGCCGAAGTTTCCAGGCGACTTGCCCATAGCCGACATCGATTCCATAAACCAGTTTTGCGCCTGCTTGCAGTAGACAGTCTGTAAAGCCTCCGGTTGAGATGCCGCCATCAAGACACACTCGATCGCTGACCTCAATCTCAAAGAGTTGCAGGGCTTTGATCAGTTTTTCGCCTCCACGGGAGACATAGGGCGATTTTTGTTTGATTTGAATCTCGGCGCTGGTGTTGACTTCGGTGCCGGGTTTGTCGATGAGTTGATGATCGACCATGACTTCTCCGGCTTGAATCAGGCGTTGTGCCTGTTGGCGAGAGTCACAGAGGGCACGGTCTACGAGTAAAGTGTCGAGGCGCTGCTTCAAGAGTTTTGAGTTTTAAGTTTTGAGGGTTGCGTAGTCATGATAGCGGGGACGGCTACGGTTCTGAACACGGTAGCTTCGCTTCACTGCGTGTTCGTTCGTGCTCAAAGTGAGAAGTTTCGTGCTCAGAACACAATCGTTCCTGGTTGAAATGAGAATGTTATGGGTTGGAACACGGTAGCTTCGCTTCACTGCGTGTTCGTTCGTGCTCAAAGAGGGAAGTTTCGTGCTCAGAACACAATCGTTCGTGAGGAAAACGAGAACTTTCTCAGTTAGACCACGATCGGTTCCCCTCAGAACTAGCTAGGCAGGCGGGAGTCCCCGCACCATAATTTTTAATTTGGTGTGGCGGTGAAAGCCGTGTGAGTTGAGGAGTGCTATCTGACCAAGGTGCGAAGCACGAGGAAGGATAGCGGCGACGAAACGAACAAATCTCTCATGGTACAATTGCATCAATCTTGCAGAGCCGAAAATGCTGGCAAGGAAGCTGAACCATGACAACAAGGTATGGGGTTGCAGACCTGAATCGCGGTTTGCGTAAAACTTTGTGCGAAATCGGTTGAACATACTTTTCCGATGGATTTGTACTTGTTCAAAGTGGGGCAGGGCGCGATCCTCACTCTAAAACGCCGTAGAGGGAAACAAATTGGAGTACCT
>JBBRMC010001187.1:0-1024 GCA_038231055.1 Leptolyngbyales cyanobacterium | reverse complement strand
TATATTCTGGACTACATCGATTCGGCTAAGACGCGAGTGCTCAATTCACCGAGCGGTATTCGAGCAGCCAATGAGAAAATGTATGCGCTGCAATTCACCGAAGCGATTCCTGAAACGATCGTCAGTCAAGATAAGTCTGTGATTCGGCAGTTTTTAGAGAAAAAAGGCGCGGCAGTTCTCAAACCTTTGGGCGGAAAGGCTGGAGAAGGCATTCTCTTTTTAGAACCGGGCGATCGTAACTTCAACTCACTGGTCGAGATTAGTACCCTTCAAGGCAAGCTGCCTGTGATGGTGCAGACCTATCTACCTGAAGCAAAAGAGGGAGACAAGCGAATTATTCTCCTCAACGGTAGCCCGATCGGAGCCGTAAACCGCATCCCAACCGGAACTGACTTTCGAGGCAACATGGCAGTCGGTGGACGAGTTGCCTCGGTCGGGGTCACTGAGCGCGAACAGGAGATTTGTGTTCAACTGGCTCCCACCTTACAGCGAGACGGGTTGGTGTTTGTCGGCATTGATGTGATTGGGGGCTATCTGACGGAAGTCAACGTCACCAGCCCAACTGGAATTCGAGAAGTCGATCGTCTTAATGAAGCACGTCTTGCCTACCAAGTCATCAAATGGCTTGCGGAGCCGAATCAGAGCCATTGAGCGTTGAGCGTTGCTGAATGCGGTATGAAGTGCTAAATTTGCCCTCACCCTAGCCCTCTCCCAGAAGGAGAGGGAACCGGAAGTCTGGATCGCTTTGTTTGAGTCCCTTCAGCCCCCTAAATCCCCCATTCTGGGGTAGGGTTGATTCTCTTAAAAGATAAAAACTGCTTTAACCCTGCAACCTCGTTAAACGTCAAAGTGTGAGTGACATAACAATGCGGGTTCTAAAGTTTTTCTCTATCTAGCGAATTATCCCTACCATTCTGGGGGACTTTGAGAGAAAGCAGTGCAGTTCCCCATGTCAAAGTCCCCCAAATTTGGGGGATTTAGGGGGCGAAGATCTCGGCGATCGTCGATCAAAGCATTTGTGTAT
>JBBRMC010001186.1:0-1028 GCA_038231055.1 Leptolyngbyales cyanobacterium | reverse complement strand
ACAATTCGCGCAAAGCTTTTTGCTTCAAGACTTGCGCCTCCTACCAGCGCGCCATCAATCTCAGGTTGAGCCATCGTCTCGTCAATGTTATCAGGCTTGACCGACCCGCCATATTGAATCGGAACGTTAGGATTGCTCAATTTGCTGCGAATCAAGCCGATGACTCGATTGGCTTCGGTTGAGGCGCAAGTGTCTCCAGTTCCGATCGCCCAAATCGGCTCATAAGCAATCACTAACTTAGCTTGATCGATACCCACCAAACCCTTTGACAGTTGGCTAAAGATGTGCGACTCGATTTCTCCAGCATCGCGCTGTTGCTTGGTCTCGCCCACGCATAAGATCGGGATCAATCCCGCGGCTTGCGCTGCCCTGAGCCGCAAATTCACCGTCGCATCTGTTTCGCCAAAATATTGTCTGCGCTCACTGTGACCGATCACCACATAGCGTACCCCCACTTCTGTCAACATCGGGGCAGAAATCTCACCTGTGTATGCCCCTGCCGTTTCCCAGTGGACATTCTGAGCACCAATTTGAATGCGGCTCCCGTGCAAGGTTTTAGACAAGCTATCTAAATCAGTAAACGGGACACACAAGACAATCTCTCGATCGTCGGGGGTGTTGTCTAATTCAGATTTAAAACCATGCAAAAACTCCAGGGATTCTGCCTGGGTTTTATACATCTTCCAGTTGCCAGCAATAACAATTTTTCGCACGGGTACTCAGCTAAGACGTGATGAATTGCATCCTTTAGTCTACGGCTTCGGGGGATCAATTTTGCAACCGGATTAAGAATAGACCTCCTGTGCGACGGCTCGAATGCCCTTATCTCTCAACCTCACCGTCTTAGTGCAATCAGTTTTGCGAGTCTAGAACTTGATGAATTCACGCGATGTGCAACTTTCCTAAAACTGCCTAAAGCAACCCTCACCCTAGCCCTCTCCCGAAGGAGAGGGAAATAGAGATCGTTGAAAGTCCCTCTCCTCCGGGAGAGGGGTTTGGGGTGAGGGTTCTTAGTCGCACATCGCGTT
>JBBRMC010001185.1:0-1034 GCA_038231055.1 Leptolyngbyales cyanobacterium | reverse complement strand
TTTCTAAAGTATGAGACTGATGCTCTTAATAAGCGGATTCAGGCAATAGAGGTTTAATTTGGTGACTCAGTAGAGATAAAAGAATGAGACGTTGCTGAATTGAGGTTGAAAGCGGAGCGCAGATTCTCGAAAAGCCCTATAAGATCCCCCGGCTACCAACTTAAGCCGGGACAGTACGTCCCTCAAGTCTTTAAGCTTGGTTCAATCTGTCCCGCTTTATGTCGGTAGCCAGATCCCCTTATAGAACGCTTTAAGAATTCGGGTTCCCCACGACTTGGGTTATGGGCAAATTCATTTCTCGATTCAGCAACGCCAGATGTCAACTACCTCACCCACAAGGGGCTGAGGCTTGCACTTCCACATCCATCTAGCCATCTAGAAGTCGGAGCGCAATAGGCTGATTGACCGCAGCCCGAAGTATTTAATTTTTTCGCAAGGAGCCGTTTAATGCTCATCCCTCTCTCCCAAAAAGCCGAAGCTTCTGAAACGGTATCCCCTGTAGTGCGTAGCCTTGCAGGTCGTGCCTTTATTAAAGGAGTGGGCTTGTCACAAGTTCGATTGTCCCAGAAAACAGCCTGTCATTTGCAGAGATTATTGCTTGCTTCCTTGCTGTTGTTGCGAAGCTCTAGCCGAAGGCGAATCGCCATCAGCAAGCGCTCAGCCTTGGAGGAGGGTTTCCCTCCGTAGAGGACTGAGTAAGAAGCGCACCTATCCCTCCCAACCCACAAGGGGATTGGGTTTTCCGGTGAAACAATGAATAGGATCATCGTTAATCACAGCTTTCTAAACAATGACCTCGCAACCTGATCTGACGAAATGTGTTGAATCGTTAGCACTCGCCCAAATTCAGCGACATATCTTCATCTGTGCTGACCAGACCAAACCTCTGTGCCGCTCTAAAGAAGAGGGGCTAGCCGCTTGGGACTATCTGAAAAAGCGCCTCAAAGAACTCAAACTCGACAAACCCACGATCGAGCGCCCAACTTGCATCTTTCGCACAAAAGCGAACTGTTTGCGCGTGTGTGATCAAGGTC
>JBBRMC010001184.1:0-1037 GCA_038231055.1 Leptolyngbyales cyanobacterium | reverse complement strand
GAGCGATCGGAGCGCTGCATAGATGCCTATGTTTGGATTACTCCTTCCAGGATAACGACCTTCCAGGATAACGAGGATATCAGCAACGCCCAGCCCGCTATAGTTTTCTAAGCAGACATCCGCATCCAGTCATCCATCTCATCAAAGGAGCCACATCCGGTCACTTCCATCAGGGTTTGCAGAGTCGCTAAATCGCGCTTTTCCCACTCGTCAAAGATGGTTTCTCGATCGTCGGTGGGCAGATGATAGCGATAAACCCGAACTCCGCCGCGTCGCCCGTCAGCAGCCTGATCGCGTCCGGTGCAGGTGAGCTTGATGCCAATTTTGCCGAGTAGTGCCTGCACGATCGCCATCGGTGCTAGTTTTTCGGTGATGGTGACGTTGAATAAGGTTTTGATGTCGTCCTTATATTGCATCGCAAAGGAGACGATATGTTGCACCTCTGGATCAGTGGCTCGAATCTTTTCGTCAAGTTTCAACACGTCGAGAAGTTTGAGCGATCGTAGCGCCTCGACCTGTGCCGTTAGCAAGCGTAGATCTTGAACAGCGACTTTGCCGTTTCCTCGATCCAAATGTCCTTGAAGCTCTTGCATATCGTGCAATTGCACAAAGTCAGGATTGTGAGTCAAATAATAATACAGACGTAGCTGAGAATACCAACCTTCGTCATCTTTGAGTTTGACTTCTGGTGTAATTTCGACCGAGTAACGACGTTGTAACTCGTGTTTGCGTTTGCTGTTGCGCTTTCGTGTTGTTTGAGATGACTGATCTTTGAGTTCGTCATATTCGGTAGGACTCAATTCAGCAGAGGTTGAGATGGCGATCGCTTCTGCTTTTTGATTTTGAGTTCTAATTTTTGTGACCGCTTGCACGACCCGCTCAGTAGTTTGGGCGTTGTGCCGCCAGTCTAAAAACTCAAATCCAGGGACTTTTAGTGAGCCATTTTTTAATAAGTACAGCATTTCTTCAGTGACCGGAGTTTGTGTAAAAATCTTGGTCGCATCATCGGTGACGATCGTCACTTGATGACCTTCCAT
>JBBRMC010001183.1:0-1039 GCA_038231055.1 Leptolyngbyales cyanobacterium | reverse complement strand
TTGGATGAGATCCATCCCCGGCTGTTTTCGTATCATGGCAATGTCGGTGCAGAAGCTGCCAGTTTTGGGATTCATCCTTTCCACCCAAGGCTTTGGGGATGATATGGTCGGTTTCTAGCAAGTCTTCTGTTTGAAAGTACAGTCCGCAGTGGGCACATTTCCCATGTTGGTGCTTGAGTAGCCAAGCCACTCGTGCCGGAAGGGTTGGATATTTTCCTAACCGTTCGCTCCAGTACAACCAATCTTGGTCAAAAGGCGTTTTCGTGCCCTTAACTTTGAGATGTCTGCTGATGGGACAGTCCTGATGAAGCATCAGGGTCTTTTCCGCACTTGAGAACCCCTTTCTGCCCTCGATGCGTCGCCAATATTTGTGGGCAACCCAAGTCCGGCTTTTATTGGGGTGTCTGCGTCTTGCCCATTTCCACAGCTTTTGCCAGACTGCCCAATCCACTCGTTGAAACACTTCCTTGCTACAGACCTTGGCATAGTAGCGACTCCATCCCCAAATCACGGGATTGAGATGGGAAATCAGCGCTGTCTGGCAAACCGCTTTATGACGGTCTACGATGTCGCGGATCTGTTGCAAGTGTCGATGGATTGCCGTTGGAGACGGTTTAATTAAGGTCTTGAAGCCTCGCCGAGAATGAGTTTTTCCCACCTCATATTGCCGGACTTCAAATCCTAAAAACTCGAATCCAATCCGACCCTCCACAGGGATCAGGGTATGGCAAATGCGCGTTTTGCTCGGCTTTAATTCGAGTCCGATCTGATGCAACCACTCGTTGGTGAACTGTTGACACTGTTGAATCACATCCAGATCCTGATGCAGGAGCACGAAGTCATCGGCATATCTCGATACCGTGAGTTTCGCCCTCCCTGGCGGAATCTGTGGCTTCAAGGCGGTTTCGAGTCCGTGTAGTGCCACATTGGACAACAAGGGACTGAGAACACCCCCTTGTTGTGTCCCGGCTTCCGTCCTCGAAAACCTGCCCTGATCCATCACTCCTGCTTTCAGCCATGCCTTAATTTGGCGACGTAG
>JBBRMC010001182.1:0-1042 GCA_038231055.1 Leptolyngbyales cyanobacterium | reverse complement strand
TTTAGTCGTCATAATGAGAAATCCTCAAGTAATTGTTTAGCGGTTGTTTGTGGGATAAAGCCAGCTTCAAACTGTGGAAGGTGAGGGCTGGCTTTTGATTGAAAACGTTTACCAATCTGCGAGCGTCGCTATCTCGGTATCGACTTTCTCGATGGGCGGCTGGCTGATCATTGGTGGCATCGTTGCGGGGGCTAACCAACAATTCAAAATGTGCTCTAACCCGTCTTTGGGGTCATCGGATTGCAGAATGGCGGCGACTTTCAGGAGTAGCGTTTGATGAGCTTTCTTTGACACTGAGACTCGCATTCTCTAGACCTCACTGATTAAACGAAGGGCGATCTGATAAAGCCCTTTGGCATTGAGCCATCTCGCGTCTGCGGGCACTGCAATGCTTTTCTTAGCCAGTAATCCAGCCATTCCAGGCAAGCTATTTAAGGAGTTTTCTAACGAGAAATTTGTTTTGTTTTTCTTAGCCAGTAATCCAGCCATTCCAGGCAAGAGCGAACCGCCTCCCACTACGATGATTGAAGTCGCAGCCGGAACCCGGGTTGAGGCAGCTTTGACGAACGGCTTTAACCCTTGCTCAAACCACTTCGGCAAGGATTCGATGTATGCCGGTTTGAAGTTCCAATCGGGGTTTTGAGTGCCATAGGAGAAGTCACCTTTCTCGATGCCAGCGCGGATGAGGTGACGATCGCCCGGTCGTTTGAGACGTTGCCGCACAGAGTCAGAGGTGGCAATCGCGTCAATCAATTTCTCGACCCCAGCATCGGGTGCGTAATCTCGATAGGTCATCTGCAAGCCGTTGAAGGCAGAGACGATCGACGTGCCATTGCCCAAGTCAAACAGCAGCGCGTTCGTGAAGTCGAATTCGTTTCGCAGGGCGTAGGCAACGCCCGAACCTTCCTCTAAGATTTTTCCGATCGTGACCGTGACGGTTGAATCCTTGCCCAACAGCCGGACGGTATGAACGCCTTCTAAAGCAGCGCGAATGGCTTTCCCAAACACTTTGCCATCATGGACAGAAGCACAGAGATTGAGT
>JBBRMC010001181.1:0-1044 GCA_038231055.1 Leptolyngbyales cyanobacterium | reverse complement strand
GTTAGCGTCTTTCCACTTTGTGATGGGATTCTTCTTCTTAATCGGGCACCTGTGGCACGCGGGTCGTGCTCGCGCAGCAGTGGCTGGTTTTGAACGGGGCATCGATCGGGAATCTGAACCCGTCTTGTCAATGACTAACCTCGACTAATGTTGAGATTAGCTGAATAAATTTAAGGCTCCTGTGTAAAAGCGGGAGCCTTTCTCATGGGTAGATGGAGCGGTGGGCGATCGCCGATCGAGTCTGTTCTTCGGTGCATCACAGTCTTTCTGCTGTCAGAGGTTGGAATTCAATTCAGTACTCCTACGCACTCCACTCATGACGGATCAAATTGAACTGACGATCGATTTCCACGATTCAAGCAGATCTTTCTCTCAATGAGGAGACACTCAGCTTCTGTCTGCATAATTGACTGATTTCCCAGCTCAATTCGGGTGATAAAACTGTAAGCACACTCGGCTAGAGTCATCGTCTTTTCGGACAGAATAGCTAGAACCGCTTCGTTGCCTCCAATAATGCCAATAATAAAATTTGTATCCAAAAGGAATCTAATCCCAGTCACTTCGCATTCTCCTTTGGATCTCTACCGGGTCGCCACCAAAGTTAGGGGAGTCCTTAAGAATGCCAAAAAAGTCTAGTAGAGATTTTTCTTGTTTTAAAGATTTCTCCATCTGTCTTTTCTGTAGCGTTTCTGCAAGCTTTAAAACAAGAGATGCCTGCTCTTCCGGCATTGTTTTCACCAATTCATAAATCGTCTCTGCGGTGGTCATTGAATGTTCTCCCGATTCAGCTAACTAACTTCACTATGAACTCAAATAAGCTTGTTTATTGGGGCGATTTCTTCAGACTTTGCTAATGACCCTATTTGTAGAACGTACCGATCGAGGGTGATTAGCTTACGATTGCAAACTCAATAGACTCACACAAAGTCTTCGGCTCTGGAATCGGCAACCCATCTTCCTGAATTGCCTCTAAGTGCATTTCAACGGCTTCGCGCATATTCTCTATCAACTCTTCCACAGTGTCACCAACCGTCACGCAGCCAG
>JBBRMC010001180.1:0-1044 GCA_038231055.1 Leptolyngbyales cyanobacterium | reverse complement strand
TGTTCCGGTGATGGACTTGACGCTTACTAACTTAGAAGGGTGCTACAAAGAGATACGCAATAATTTTACCGTCGCAATTCAAAGAAATCGTAACAATAAGAAGTTTGTCACTCGGTGGGGAACACAGAATCGCGGTGGAATAGAGGTCTTTGGTCGCGATGCACTTTATTTCATTCGTGAACCATTCTCGGCGTGTCAGACGAACTAGGGTGGTATCCCAAAGTAAGCGGGAGTGAAGGAAAATCAGGCGGTCATTATTCTAGATCGGCGCTACCTACCGTAGCCATTAAAGCTGGTGACGACTCTCACCGCTAATCGCAGAGCGATGTAGCGGGAGCTTCTAACCTCGCGATTAGAGTTTGCTGATTCACAGGACTCGTATCCGAGTATCCTCCGCAGCCAGCAACGACCCGTCCAGACCGTTGTTTTCAAACAATTAGGAAACCTAAATGCTCAAGTCCTTATTCCGTAAAATGTTTTACCCAGAGAACGGGGAAGCTGTTGAACAGTTTCGCTCCTCTCTGGAACGCCCTACATTTTGTTGTCAAGGTTCAGTGTTCCAGCAGTGCGAATTACCGCTACTCTGCCAGTACAAAGAGTCTACCAGATTCTTCGCGTTGTTTTCTGTCGTCGGGTTGGCAATCTACGCAGCATCGAGCCGCTTGCTTGCCGCTCCTATCCCCCTCACCGCCAAGCTTCGCTGTGGCAGGAGTACCCCGGAGGCTTAGATGGATTTCTTGAATCGTCAGAAATACTCGGTCTTGAATCAGGTAAGCGATCTGTTCTATACAAGGTTTCTTTAGCAACCCGTAGGCGCGATCGCGGCGTTTCAAATCCCTACGGATGCCTTCAGCGAAAAGCTGAAAAGTCTCTGCATCCTTAAAAATCTTCTGACACCCTTCTCGATTTTGATCGATACTGGAACTCTAGTAATTGAACCCCAAACGAAAGGTTAAGTGATGAAGTTACAAGCAACCAATACGCCGCGTCTCGAATGGTCTGGTGATGGTCTCGCGATCGGCTTATTTGAAGACGAACTTGAGC
>JBBRMC010001179.1:0-1044 GCA_038231055.1 Leptolyngbyales cyanobacterium | reverse complement strand
TTTGGTGAGTGCGCCAATTTTGGCGATGATCAATCCCAATGCAGAGCAGATCAATGCAGGCAAGCGGCGAGGGCAGCACTCAATGGTGCAAGAAGACACTACTCAAGTGCTGATTAATAAAGCTCAAACGGCAGCGATCGTAGTCCGCTTAAAAGGGGGCGATCCGTTTGTGTTTGGTCGCGGGGGCGAAGAAATGCAAGATCTCGTGAAAGCTGGGGTGCCCGTCGAGGTGATTCCAGGCGTGACTTCTGGCATTGCTGCCCCAGCTTATGCAGGCATTCCGTTAACTCATCGGGCTTACAGTTCGTCGGTGACGTTTGTAACCGGGCACGAAGAAGCTGGGAAGTATCGCCCTGCGGTGAATTGGCAAGCGATCGCCCACGGGTCTGAAACCATTGTCATCTACATGGGCATTCACAATTTGCCCTACATTACGGGTCAGCTTCAACAAGCTGGATTGAGTGCCGAAACTCCGATCGCATTAGTTCGCTGGGGCACTCGACCCGAACAAGAAGAATTGATTGGCACTTTAGAGACGATCGCCGCCCAAGTCGAAGCGAAAGGATTTGGAGCACCCGCGATCGCTGTGATTGGCAACGTGGTTAATCTACACGAAACCTTAGCTGAGTGCCGACCAACCTTCTTAGGCGTATAGAATTCTTTTTGTGAGTTAGAAACGGTTTTGTAGCGATCGCGATGCAAGTCAGACAAGCCACTTCTCAAGATGCTTCTGAAATCATGGAATTGTTCTATGGAACCATTCATGCAATTAATATTAAAGACTATTCGCAAGAGCAGGTTAATGCTTGGGCACCCGCCACGATGACAGTAGACAGATGGATCAAGCGACAGGACACCAAACAGACCTTTGTCGTAGATTACAATGGGAAAATTATTGGATTTGCAGAGCTTGAATCTACAGGTCACATCGATTGTTTCTATACTCATAAGGACTTTCAAGGGCAGGGCGTGGGAACGAAATTGTTGGATACGATCGTCGCCCAAGCGGCTCAACGGCAACTATCTCGCTTGTTTGTTGAAGTG
>JBBRMC010001178.1:0-1045 GCA_038231055.1 Leptolyngbyales cyanobacterium | reverse complement strand
TTGCCTGTCGAAGTCAGATGTGCAATCCACCCAATCGATGGGGAGGAAATCGGGGAGATTAGACTGGACAACATCACCGCCTCCCAGAACTACAAGTGATTTAGAAATGGCGAGTGACTTACAACGAATGAGGTATCCTTTGTAGAGAATGTCAAGGGTTGAGCCAGTGAGAAGACAACCGATCTCAAAGGGATTTTCGACAGGACTGAAGATTTGGCTGCTGTTCCTGATTGGACTATTTGGGATGAGATATCCCGCGCTCTTGAGCATTTTGATGGGTGCGATCGGAGGTCTGGCATGTAGCTTAATTGTCGGTTGGTGGCTATCAAAAGACGAAAAAACCGAGCCAGATAAAAAAGACGTTCCAGAAGACAGCCTAGCCGAAGAAACGATAAGTCGCAAAAAGCGCAGCCAATACTCCAGCTTGAAACAGCGAAGTCAAAAACGCAAACAGCAGCACGAAAAAGCTGGAAAATGGTGGCAGCAGATGGGGCGACGATCGTAATCTTAACGATCGCCACACTGTCCGCGTTGACGCAGGAGATGATCGCATAAAACCAGCGCCACCATCGCTTCAACCATCGGCACTGCCCTCGGCAACACACAGGGATCATGGCGACCTTTTGCGGCTAGTGTCACTTCTTCGCCGTCATTGGTGACGGTGCGCTGCTCTTTGCGAATCGTTGCCGTTGGTTTAAAAGCAACCCGAATCAGAATATTTTCTCCATTCGAGATGCCGCCTTGAACACCGCCCGATCGATTCGTCACAGTCCGAATCTCGCCATTCTCATCGGTGTAAAATTCGTCATTGTGTTCGCTGCCTGTCATCACCGTGCCTGCAAAGCCAGAGCCAATCTCAAAGCCCTTTGTAGCGGGAAGAGACATCACAGCTTTCGCCAGATCCGCTTCGAGTTTGTCAAATACTGGATCGCCTAACCCGCGTGGAACTCGTCGCGCCACACATTCCACTACCCCTCCGATCGAGTCGCCTTGATTGCGAACTTTCTCGATCAAATCCACCATTTGCTCAGCGCAGTCTGAGTCG
>JBBRMC010001177.1:0-1045 GCA_038231055.1 Leptolyngbyales cyanobacterium | reverse complement strand
TCTAAAAGTTTGCGAGTGTAAGAGCCTTCGCTAGGATTGTCGCGGCGATCGCAGATCACACTAAATACCTGCGACAGTGTATCAGCCGGGGGAGGAGTCACGCCGCCATCGACTTGATGAAAACAACTGCGCTCTCCTGTATGACAGGCAATATCCCCTATCTGCTCAACAGTGACGAGTAAGGCATCGCTGTCACAGTCATATCGAATCGCCTTGACGTGTTGAGTGTGTCCTGATGTTGCGCCTTTGTTCCAAAATGCTTGACGCGATCGACTCCAAAACCAGGTTTTGCCTGTCTCTAAGGTTTTTTGCAGCGATTCTTGATTCATCCACGCCATCATCAAGACGGTGCCATCAAGATAATCTTGCACGATCGCCGGGACTAATCCCCGATCGTCATACTGAATTTTCTCAACAGGAATCGATTGTGCAGAAACAGATTCGGAGGCTGGCATGGCAACGCTAATCAGGGGGCGGCTTACAGTCTACCATTGGCTGATTGGGCATAAAGCTAAACGCTTCTGAAGATGTTGAAACCGAGAGCAAGCTTGACGGATGACTAACCGCTAAATGGATGAAGCCACGATCGCGGCAGTCTTTTTGTGCCTCTTCTGCCTCCAACCGAGCTAGGGTTGCTGCGGCTTCTGCTAGATAGAGAGCGATCGTTGCGCGAGTAGCGGCGTGTTTCTCCCGATGCAACTCCTCGCAGTGAAACAAGACTCGAATTCGATAAGCCTCAATTGACTCAGGATCAACAGCGTGTCGTTTCAGTTCAGACATCTAATCGCCTCTCTAATATTTCTGTTTTTAACAGTTGCCTCTCAACCTCAGTGTAGAAATACTTTATGCCAAGCGTCATGTTATCTGCCAGTAGAATATCCTGGCGTGCTTCTGTAGGATTGAGGGAAGGGTGACGCGCAATCACAGTGTAACGATCTGCTGGCAAATTTGAGAAAATTGCATCAGCGACAGTGATTCTAACGGGCTGCTGATCAATAATTTGTCCGTCTGAAGTTAGCAGTACAACGATCGGTTGTCCTGCGAT
>JBBRMC010001176.1:0-1050 GCA_038231055.1 Leptolyngbyales cyanobacterium | reverse complement strand
TTGGGCGCAAGGGTAATCTCTATATTCAACGGGGGCTTAGATTTCTCGAAAGCAGTTGAAGAATATTTCTATGATCCTCAGCAAAAAGATCGGGCGATCGTAGATAGCGTAGTCTCGCTCACAGGTTTCGCCTTAGTTGGCGGGCCCGCTAAGCAAGATCACCCCAAAGCGATCGAAGCTCTCGAAAAGCTCAATCGTCCTTATATGGTTGCCTTGCCCCTCGTATTTCAAACTACTGAAGAATGGCAAGATAGCGATCTCGGTTTGCATCCTGTCCAAGTTGCTTTGCAAGTGGCGCTTCCAGAGCTTGATGGTGGACTCGATCCGATTGTGATGTCAGGGCGCGATAGTGCGACTGGTCGATCTCATGCGATCGGCGATCGCTTAGAAACGATCGCAAATCGTGCGATCAAATGGGCAAATCTGCGACGTAAGCCTCGCCATGAGAAAAAGCTCGCAATTACAATTTTCAGTTTTCCTCCTGACAAAGGCAACATCGGCACGGCTGCTTATTTGGATGTCTTCTCTTCCATTCACAAAGTTGTCGGAGCACTTCAGAACAATGGCTACGATGTTGAGGGTTTACCCAAAACATCCCATGAAATGATGTCAGATATTCTGCACAACCCTGAAGCAATGGTTGGCAGCCCTGAACTGAATGTCGGCTATCGGATGTCGGTTAAAGAATACGAAGAAAATACTCCCTACGTCGATCGCATTATCGAGCAATGGGGAGCCGCCCCCGGACATCTTAACTCCGATGGACAGAACCTGCTCATTTACGGTAAGCAATACGGAAATATCTTCGTAGGCGTACAACCCACCTTTGGTTATGAAGGCGACCCCATGCGTTTGCTGTTCAGCAAATCTGCATCACCCCACCACGGCTTTGTCGCTTACTACACCTATCTCAATCATATTTGGAAAGCCGACGCAGTACTCCACTTTGGTACTCACGGCTCAATGGAATTCATGCCAGGTAAGCAAGTCGGTATGTCAGGAGAATGTTTTCCTGATAGCTTGATTGGAGCTTTGCCAAATATCTATTAC
>JBBRMC010001175.1:0-1052 GCA_038231055.1 Leptolyngbyales cyanobacterium | reverse complement strand
TGAAACCCCAGGAATTACCTGATTGCAATACTGGGAACCCTACAGGCGTAAGGTTTTTTGGATAACTATGACTCCCCTCGACTTGAGCCACGACGATCGGCAACGCCTTGATGATGCAGCCGCGCTCCGATTTCACGAAGTCTTTCCCCTACCAGAAGATGCGATCGTGATATTCACACTAGACGGACGGCTGCTGATCACGGTCTATCTAGAAATCCACGTCGATGATTTAGTGAACGATCGCGACTCGTTAGAGCAAATGACTTACTTGATTTTCGGCACAACTGACATTGCGATTTGGTTCAACGGCGATGAAGTTTGGTGCAACAGAACGAATGACGTAATATCAGAAGTATCAACCCTACCGATGAAGAACATGAGTGCAGCCATTCTTGACCGCCCCACAGAAACAGCCACCGTCGCAGTAGATTCAGTCACCCCGATCGATAGCCTCGCTTTGAAGATGGCGACAATCACAGGTCGTCCGATCGAGGAATGGCGATCGCTGATTCTCAATAGCAGCCCCGCATTATTTGTGTCAGTCGCGACAGCAGAAGCCTTACTCGATCAGCAAATCGAACAGTTTCAGGCGATGAAAGCTCAACTCAGATCCTCAAACAGTGAACCTCAAACCAACGGTAGAAAGCCAGCCGCCCAAAAAGCACCCGCCCAAAAAGCACCCGCCCAAAAAGCACCCGCCCGAAAGTCACGGGCAAAAAAGCCAGCCGCAACGTGAACTACATCACCTGCGAAGTCTGCAAGTTAGCAGCGCCAGGGTGTGAAGTTTACGATCGCTATCTCTCGATCGGGTGGAAGAGGGTTATCTGTCAGTGTTCGTCTCAACTCACCGCCAGCGCGATCGGTTCACCGTTGCGGCAATCTCCGCCATCCGTCGATAGGGGTCTTCATCTGCCACAATTTGAAATTGATTTGTCGTCATAGCCTTAGTCTTTATCAAGTCATTCCGCAGTGCCTTAATTTCAGCAATCAGCCCCCCTTCTGATGACAAGGACGACGAAGCCATCCCTTTAGGCAGCGACACGCCGACAGAG
>JBBRMC010001174.1:0-1053 GCA_038231055.1 Leptolyngbyales cyanobacterium | reverse complement strand
GATCTCGCTCGACTTGCCGCCGTTGCCAAAAATAACCCCGATGAATGGCTGATGTCTGACGTTGAAACCCGCATTGTGCAGCAACGTTACAAACTTTCTGATCCGCGTTTGGGGCTAAACTTCTCAAGCTGGAGCACAGAAAATGTGTTAGCCGCAGAACTCACCTGGGAGGGCGCAGAAATACGGGCAGGGCTGTTTTCGCTTCAGTTCAACGATGCCGATATTGCCGAACTGGTCTATAAGTTGCTGACCCTCAACACCGAAGAAGACACGATGCTTTCTAAAAGTATCATTCAAAAGCTGGTCGTGCCCCAAGATTACGCAGCGCTCATGCGAGACTACCGCGATCGCCTCGCTAACTTCCGGCAAGTAGAAGCCGATTTCTTTGCGGTGCTAAACCACATTGATCAGGCAGTCTACGAAGCCTTTGGCATGACCGAGGCAGAGCAAACCCACATCGAAACTCGCCTCTCTAGCTTTCCACTCAACAAACTGCAACCTCGCTATCCTTGGCAAACAGTGCGACCGCGACCAATTAGAGCCTACACCGACGATCGATTTGCGTAAGGCTAACTATAAAGGGATGTCGATCTCCCTCAAAGTCTCACCTCCCAACCCCTGAACTCGGAACTTCGCTCATTTTGCTCGGAACTCCGACCTCGGAACTCAAAATTTCGACCTTTGACCTCGGAACGCTAACCTTTTTGCTCCAAAAATAAAGCTCAGAACCCGGAACATCGAGCAATTTGCTCTAACATCCAAGCTCTGAGCTTCAATAGTCAACCTCAAAGGTCAAATGATCAGGCTTTTTGCTACACCGTTGCGCCTTCAATCTCCACCGTTCCCTTCTAAGCCTTCGCTTTCCGGGGTTTTCGGGCAAACCGTTGCCCCATTTCATCACCGCATTCCGGTCTACCTGATTGACATCCTCTCCCCCACGAGATGCGCAACCAGTGCAAACACAACCTTCTAAACCTTTGCCTAGCAGCAGTTTTAGCCAATAGCTAAAACTGCTGCTTTTGCACACATTTTAAGTAAACTCGGAATAACTTC
>JBBRMC010001173.1:0-1055 GCA_038231055.1 Leptolyngbyales cyanobacterium | reverse complement strand
GAATTCTCTCCCATTTTTTGCAACATTTGGCAAGCTATACCCCACTGCACCCAAGTTCCTTCCTTATGGCGTAAGAGTCTTAAAAGTCCTTCAGAATCAGTGGGAAGTGTTGGTACTGGAATGGGCATAGTTGTAATAGAAATTTTATTTAAAGTCTTAGTCTTAGCCCCTCTCCCCTAGGGAGAGGGGTTGGGGTGAGGGTTTAAGCCGCAACCTGTTTAGTATTCTTATGTTCGCGCATCGAATTTACAAAGCGCTCGAATAAGTAATCAGCATCGTGAGGACCTGGACTAGCTTCAGGGTGATATTGCACCGAGAAGATCGGCAAAGTCTTATGCTCTAAACCTGCAACGGTCTTATCATTAAGGTTGATATGGGTCAACATGGCAGGGGACGCATCAAAGGATTCACCTGTGAGCGCAAAGCCATGATTTTGGCTGGTGATCTCGACGCGGCGATCGGCATTTTCGGCTTGGTTTTGGGCAGGTTGATTGAGTCCACGATGTCCAAACTTGAGTTTGAATGTGTCGCCACCCATCGATAAGCCCAAAATTTGATGTCCTAAGCAAATCCCAAACATAGGTTTATCAGAGCTTAGTAAAGCTTTCGCAGTTTCGATTCCTTGTGTAACGGCGGCGGGATCGCCAGGGCCGTTAGATAGGAAGATACCATCAGGATTGTAAGAGAGAATCTTTTCGGCGGAGGTATCAGAGGGGACGACGATCACGCGGCAACCGTAGCTGGCGAGACGGCGCAAAATATTGCGCTTTACGCCAAAGTCGATCGCGACAACTGTCATCGCGTCACCTGTTAACTGCGATGGCTCAATAAATTCCCATTCAGGTAAGGTTTTGTCTGACCATTCATAAATGCGATCGGTCGAAGCTGCTTGAGCTAGGTTTTGACCTTGCATCGAAGGAGCCGCGTTTACTTGAGCAAGTAGCACTTCAGGATCGAGGATTTCCGTAGAAATGCCGCCATTCATTGCGCCAAGCGATCGCAATTTACGGGTAAGCGCACGAGTATCAATTCCTGCAATGCCAACGACATTATGT
>JBBRMC010001172.1:0-1057 GCA_038231055.1 Leptolyngbyales cyanobacterium | reverse complement strand
TTGTCGGTGGAGGTGACCCAGGAGCAAAACTGCTCCCACAAGTTGGCGCTTTCGCGTCTTTGAATTGTGGTGGTCATGAGGTTATGAGTGCTTAAGATTTATGCGGTGTGGGGCGGTTTCCCGTCCCTTGTCTTGATAGTAGTAGAGAGTTTAAGTTTTGTAAAGGATTTTCACAAACTCGTACACGATCGAGATCTACTGCCAACCGTTAACCACGCCAAATAGCAGATGGGCAGCTCCCACAATCTGCTCTGACGGGGGCGCTGAGCGGGGCAGCAACTTCGCCCAATTTGAACGGCTGTAAATCTCATGGTATTGCGTTTATTCTTTGTCCCTGTCACCGGACCCGCTTGGATCGCGGAACGAATTCAGGAACGAGCAGACACTGAATTAGACGACAAAGAGAATTTAGGGAAACACTTGCTAGCGCTGCAATTGGCGTTCGATATGGGCGATATTCCTGAAGAAGACTTTGAGATTTAAGAAGAGGAATTGTTAGTCGCCATTCAGACCCTCAAAGACGAAGCACGGCAATTAGAAGAAGAGTAGGATAGGAGCAGATGTGAATGACTTCTGCCCTATGACTCACCTACAAATGCCCGATCGCGCAGTTTATCAGGGACAGTTTGGAGAATTTACGATCAATTCAGACGATCGTCGAGGAGTCGTCATCTATCGGGCTGGATTGCTGCTAGCAGCATTAAGCTTTGCGACTGCCACCGGACTGGTGCTTTGGCAAGGAAGCGACCCGATCATTCTGAATGGGCTGACTCTGCTTTATTTTGTCTTCTGGGTTGGGTTGGGTGTGAGTTTGTTCACAATCCACATTTATTTGAAGCCTTTGCATCAAGCACTTCAGGCTTTTTGGGTGATCGGAGGCATTACTTCGCTAGTGGTTGCCCTCAAAAGTTCTGAGCCGCTTGCACTCCACGTCTATAACCACCCACTGACCATTCTGGGAGTCGGCTTTGGCTTTGCTGCCTTGACCGGAATTTTCTTTAAAGAGGCGTTTTGCTTCGATCGCTTAGAAACAAAGTTACTGACTCCTCTCATTCCT
>JBBRMC010001171.1:0-1059 GCA_038231055.1 Leptolyngbyales cyanobacterium | reverse complement strand
TTGTTCTTGCTCACCACCATAGCCTTGATTCGGTTCTGTAATCCCATAGGGTGGATCGGTAAACCAGATGGTGCCATCGCGTTTGACGATTAAATCATTCGGACTGTTCAGGCGTTTCCCCTGATAGCGATCGCATAACACTTGCCATTGTCCATCTTGCTCTTGTCGAATAATCGCGCGCAAACCCGATGAACAAGAGACTAGCCGCCTCTCTAAATCGTGGTCATTACCATTCTGGTAATCCGATGGATCGCGCAAAACGCTGAGTCCATCACTTGCGCTCCAGCGCAGTAACCGATTACCGTGATCATCACTCCAAATGATGCTGTCATCTTCCCGGCAATAAACAGGTCCTTCGCTATGAACCGCACCATCGGTCAGCTTTTGGAGTAAAGCCCCTGAGCGAATCAGCGATCGCATTCGATCGTCATAGATTTCAATCGCGTTGGGTAGCATCTCGATCGCTTCTGGCATAAAAACCTCCTGAGCTTTTTAAGCTTTTGGCTCCGCAACTAGCAAAATAGAATGTCCAGTCGGATCTTGCACTAGATAACCCTGTTGAGTACCACGATCGTCAAGTTGTACAGGCGAAACTTGAAGATGTTGTTGTTGGAGTTGCTTTACTGCCTGGTTAATGTCACTGACAATCAGTTCAACTTGAACATAAGCAAGGTCATCGCCTTTCAAATCGAAGGGAATCGGACGACCATGGGCGGGTTGAATGTAATCTAACAGTTCAATTCCTAATCCTGCTTGAGCGGGTCGTAGCGCTGTAATGCGGACTTCTGCATTGGGCAAATCGTCCATACGGGCTTGGGTTTCTCGCCAATTAAAACTGCCACCATCAACTTGCATTCCCAAACGATCACGATAAAATTGGAGGCTTTGCTCTGTATTGGCAATGACGATCGCCGTATGGTCAATACCTAAAAACAAGCGGTCACTTTTTTGATGCCATTTTTTCTGCCCTTTATCCGGTGGAAACCAGATCAGTTCTAAGGGATGGCGATCGGGATCTCGAAACTTAAATGCCTGAATATAAGCGGCTTCTTTATTTCC
>JBBRMC010001170.1:0-1060 GCA_038231055.1 Leptolyngbyales cyanobacterium | reverse complement strand
CGCGATCGCCGGACTCGCCCTGTTCGCCATAACCGGAGCGACCACCCCAGCCTTTGCTCAAGCTCCAGCCTCCGCTTCGCCTCTGGTGGGTCAGTGCCGCGAAGCAAAAGTGTCTACTCCGCTTTTTAGTCAGCGATCGTCCACAAGTAGCACGGTCTCTCTGCTGTCAACCGCTCAAAAAGTGACGCTGGCAGAAAACGCTGTTACCGACGGATTCATTCTGGTTAGTACACCTAATAAGGGCTATGTCCAAGCGGTTAACCTCAGAGCCTGCTCTGGCGTACA
Source organism: Leptolyngbyales cyanobacterium (assembly GCA_038231055.1). Taxonomy (GTDB): domain Bacteria; phylum Cyanobacteriota; class Cyanobacteriia; order Leptolyngbyales; family Leptolyngbyaceae; genus Phormidesmis_A. The sequence goes on along the minus strand of JBBRMC010001170.1, from coordinate 775 downwards.
GCCACCGACTCCGGGCAATAAAGGGCTGTGCCGTCGAGTCACTCAACCTCTAGGTCTGGCTATTCGTCAGGGACCTAACACGACCTCAGCGATCGTAGGCGGTGCAGAACTCAACAGCAAAGTTTTTGTCACCACCAATCCTGCAACGGCTCAGACGGCTGCTGATGGACGGATCTGGGTGCAGATTGCTAAGCCTACAGCGGGTTGGGTTTCTAATGGATCTAAAGATACTCTAGGCAGCAACTTAGTTTACTGTCAGTAAATTAGACTTCTAGACTGACTTTAGAGAAGCCCTCCATAAAACCTGGGTCAGTCGGATTGATCCAGGTTTCTTTTCGTCTGTTAGCATTCATCCATCACCCTTGTTTGGGGCGTAGATGATCTAAGATTCAGCACACAATTTTGTAAAGTCCTTGGAAGTTGTCTTATGACTAGAATCCTTTTAACCACGTTTAAGGCAGTGGTTGTTGCATCAGTTGCCGCCCCCGAAAAGACGAGTCAAACGGTTCGTAAGACTAGCCCTAACTATAAAGTGATTGTGTTAAACGATGACTTCAACACGTTTGAGCATGTGTCAGAATGTCTGCTTAAATATATTCCCAACATGACGGGCGATCGTGCCTGGAACCTCACCAATCAAGTGCATTTTGATGGACAGGCAACAGTGTGGGTGGGTCAATTAGAGCAGGCAGAGCTTTATCATATGCAGCTTGGCATGGAAGGGCTAACGCTGGCACCGCTAGAGACGGCGTAAACGTTAGAATTCAGGAGAAAT
>JBBRMC010001169.1:0-1060 GCA_038231055.1 Leptolyngbyales cyanobacterium | reverse complement strand
CAGCGACTCACCCACCCCGATTCAGAGTGGCTAATGTCTTGCCAGATGTGAACCTGATCAGAAATAACAACGGGCGTTCCGGCTGCCATCGCTTCGGCAACGGCGATCCCAAAATTTTCGTAATAAGACGGCAATACAAACAAGTCGGCTTCTTGCAATAAGGCAGTTTTCTCACCGCCAGAGACGAATCCCATGAGAGTGGTGCGATCGTGCAAGATAGACGACTGAATTTGACCTCTAATCTTCGCTTCATAAGCCGGATCTTGAGGATTTGCTCCCGCTAAAACAAACTGAAATGATCGACCTTCGTTGGCAAGGTTTTCTAAGGCTGGAATCAGCAAATCGAATCCTTTTTTGGGATCGATGCGAGACATGAAGAGCAGGAGCGGGCGATCGCTGGAGATTCCGACCCGACTGCGAAACGATTGCTCGGCTGATTTTGGCAGCGTCACCCCTAGCGGAATCACCAGATCTTGAGTCAATGCGCCGAAGCGATCGGAGATTTTTGCCTCTTGGTCGCTTGTGAAGTGGATGGCAGCGGCTCCTGCTAGATTAGGGCGCTCTAACAACGCGGCATAGATATTTTTGAGTTGGCGTTTTTTCTGCAAGTCGGCAGGGTCAAGCGTGCCCAACGGACGCAGAATGTAGGGCAATTTTTGGTGTCTTGCGACGGTGGCGGCGGCTGTGCTCACGGGCGAAAATAGAGCGTGAATATGCACCAAATCATAGCGATGCCCATGTTTGGCTAACCACCGCAGCAAACTGAGCGAGAATTTATAGCGACGAAATGGCGAACAGCGAAAGTAATAAATTTCATAGCCATCCTGCTGGACGGGACATTCTAACGGCACGTCTAACGGTGCTTGTCCGGTGTCGCCGTTTGAATTGGTGGTCAGCACCGTCACCTCTACACCTTCAGCAGCGAGTGCGGCTGAAAGCCCCATCACCATTTGACTAGGACCTCCATAAATCAGAGAGATTGAGGGGACGATTTGCAGAATTCGCATAGGAAAGGACGTTAGGTAGATTGCAGATCGCGGTAGAAACTCAATAATTCTTT
>JBBRMC010001168.1:0-1064 GCA_038231055.1 Leptolyngbyales cyanobacterium | reverse complement strand
GTGACGACTCTCACCGCTAACCCTTGTGGGTGTAGCGGGAGCTTCTAACTTCGCAGCTAGAGTTTGCTGATTCACAGGTCTGGTATCCCAGTAACCTCCACAGCCAGCAACGACCCGTCCAGACCGTTGTTTTGAACTATCTAGGCAAGCCTAAATGCTCAGTCCTTATTCCGTAAAATGTTTTACCCAGAGAACGGGTTTGCATCAAGTGCAACTCTCCTCCCTGGAACGCCCTACATTTTGTTGTCAAGGTTCAAACCCTTTCCCAGAATTTCGGCTCCATGACGAGTAACGAATCAGGTCAGTGGGTAACTGATACAATCAGCGTAGCACAAATAAAGCTACACATGACCAGAGAAAAGCTGTTACGAGTTCGGCTCTCAGATGAAGAATACGAGCGATTGAAGGATTATGCAGATGCAACAAATAGACAGATTTCAGAGGTCATTCGAGACTACATTAAGCGACTGCCAAAGACGGGCTGATTTCGGCGGCATCGAGCCGCACTCAATCAGCGCTCCTATCCCCCTCACCGCCAAGCTTCGCTGTGGCGGGAGTACCCCGGAAAATTAGATGGATGGAGTCTAACTTGACGGTTCGATTAGGCTGGTGACAGCAGCTAGGAGTCGATCGCTCTCGATCGGACGCGCCAAAAACCTTCGGAAACCTATTGAGATCGCTTGATTAAAGTCTAAATCTCGAACTGACCCACTAACTAAGATGGCGGGGGTCGTGTGCCAGCCAAGGGTAGTTTCTAAATCTCTGAGCGATCGCATTTGCAAATAGCGTTCATCGTCTAGAAAATCGACATCCCAAATTAAAACATCAGGCTGTTGACAGGCAAACGCGCTTAGACTCTCATTGACTGAACTCGCTACCACAATGTCTGCCTCAGATGTTTGCAGCATTTGGTGGAAGCTGGCTTTATCGATCGGGTCTTCTGAGATCACCACTAAACGCAGCCGATTCATTTGCGAGCCTCTCAATGCCTTCTCTGCGAGAAAAGCTTCTGTGATCTCAGTCGGTTTTTGTGAAGCTAAACCGAATCTGGTACAGGCGGCGTT
>JBBRMC010001167.1:0-1067 GCA_038231055.1 Leptolyngbyales cyanobacterium | reverse complement strand
CGATCGCGGGCACTTCGTTTCCTTGAAGACTTGTCAGTTGCCGGATTTTGTCTATCAGTTGATAGCCATCCATGTCGGGCATTCCAATATCGCTGACCACTACATCGGGTCTTGATTGAGTCACTGAGTTAAGAGCTTCTACACCAGATGCAGCCGCCGTGACCATCGCTCCAGATTGTTGCAAGACAAAGACGATGAAGTCGCGTGAGTCTTGATCATCATCAACCACTAAAATTTGAACGCCATTTAAATCCTCGCAGGGTTCAGAGTTTTTTAAGGAAGAGTGCTTAACCAACGGAGCCGCCAGGGGAATTTGTACAGTGAATGTTGCGCCTTGAGAGTCTCCGAGACTCTCTGCTTTGACAGTTCCGCCATGTAGTTCCACAATCCGACGTACGATCGCCAACCCTAAACCCAGCCCACCAAACCTACGGGTAATTGCGCCATCCTCCTGCCGAAAGTGATCAAATACATAAGGGAGAAACTCAGGATGAATTCCTTTACCAGTGTCTCTGATCTGAATTTGAGCATGGGTCTCTGTAGGAGTTAACTGAATGTCTATTTGACCTCCGATCGGAGTGAACTTGATGGCATTGGACAGAAGATTCCAGACAACTTGCTGCAATCGCACAGCATCTCCCATCACCCAAATAGGTGTCGGTGATGTCGTCTGAACTTGCAGAGACTTTGCTTCTATTGCCAACCACAGAGTTTCTATTGCCGCAGAGATGCTGCTGTTGAGGTCAACTGGGCTAATATTTAGGTTGAGTTTGCCACTCAAAATTCGAGAAATGTCTAGCAGATCATCGATTAGTTGCATTTGTAGCTTAGCGTTGCGCTCGATCGTCTCTACTGCCTCTCGGCTTTTAGTAGGATCAAGTCTGTTGTTCAGAAGCAGTTTTGACCAACCCAAGATTGGATTCATCGGAGTTCGCAATTCATGGGATAGAACTGCTAGAAACTCATCTTTGATTTGGTTGGCTTGTTCTGCCTCAGACCGGGCAGCCTGTTCTTGCAGCAGTAGTTTTGTTCGCTCTTGTTCAACCCGCTTACGTTCACTAATTTCT
>JBBRMC010001166.1:0-1069 GCA_038231055.1 Leptolyngbyales cyanobacterium | reverse complement strand
CTTCGAGTACATCGAAGTGTTCTACAACCGGAAAAGACGGCACAGCTCGTTAGGCTACGTCAGCCCCGAATCGTTCGAGGCAGCAGCCAACTGAGTCAAAAGGGCCGCGTCCACTAAACGTGGGGAAGGTCAATCTTCGAGTACATCGAAGTGTTCTACAACCGGAAAAGACGGCACAGCTCGTTAGGCTACGTCAGCCCCGAATCGTTCGAGGCAGCAGCCAACTGAGTCAAAAGGGCCGCGTCCACTAAACGTGGGGAAGGTCAAAGGGCTGATAATGAGAATTTCAATTCTCGACGACGAGATTAGTTTTGTTGAGCATTCTTCTGATGCAGAGATGAGAGCTGCCCTTGTAAAATGTACACAATGTGCCTTTCTTTCCTCTTGCGATAGTCAATCTAGTCGTTTCCACTCCGTAGTGTTAAATAAATCAATCGGCGAAATCCCGCATATTTCAATCGGGATTGGTATTCGAAGTTTAAACCACTTTCCGCAACCAGCTATCTTTATCGATTTCTTGAATCTTCTTTTTTGGGTAGGAGTTAATGCTGAACTAATTGGAATAGATGTTGCCAATCCTAGAATAATCTCGCACTCAACGCTCAATTCAAGTTTTCGTTGTTTTATTGCAAATTCAAAAACTCCTTATCTTTTGGCTTTTCATGAGTTCGGCCTTCAGGCAATGGATGCTGCTACAGGAGATGTTAAATGGAAAATTGATGAGGATCTCATTAATACGTTTAAAGTCAATGAAGCTGGACTTGAAATCACTTATGTTGATAAATCGCCATCGCTTATTGATATCCGTACAGGAGTTATCCTATAAACACTGACCTTCCCCACGTTTAGTGGACGCGGCGGTAAGATAGTTTAGCAACCGCAATGGGGAGATCACAGAAGATGAAACGGCGCGCTTTTACGGACGAGTTTAAACGCCAGGCTGTGGCACTGGCGCTCGACAAGAACTACACCCGCAAGCAGGCCGCTGTGAACCTGGGCATTGGGGTCGGCTTGCTCGACAACTGGCTCTGCGCGCACCGCAAGCGAGAGAACGCCAACGACTCTGCGG
>JBBRMC010001165.1:0-1069 GCA_038231055.1 Leptolyngbyales cyanobacterium | reverse complement strand
GGGGATAATCCCAAACTGATTCTTGACCAAGCTGTGGAGGAATGGGTTGAGGACGCATGAAAAAACTCTTGAAACTCTAAAAGGGACACGACTCGATCGTGTCCCTCTATTTACTCTTTAACTAAACCAGTTGTCTAGACTTACCAAAGGGCACGAACGCCACCACTTCCACTACTAGGAGTCGAAGACGGTGTGGTTGTGGTGCTGTCAGGAGCCGAAGACGGCATAGTCATATTGCCAGGAGTCGTCGATGGCATGGTTGTGCTACCAGGAGTCATTGGCGTGGTCATGTTGCCAGGAGTGCCAGGGATGCTGCTGGGAGTCGTCGTAGAATCGGTAGGATTTCCGCCAGCAGGAGAGATAGAGCCACCCCGAACCGGAGTAGGCATACTCGTTCCACTCGGCATCATAGAGCCACCAGACGATGGAACCACTACATCAGCACCAGAGCCACCAGAGCCACTAGGAGCCGCCGAAGGATTGGTCGGGGTTCCACTCGGAGCCGCATTTGGTGAAGAGGAGCCATTGGAGCTACCTGAAGAGTTCGATCGGTTTAGAGTCGGTCCGATGTTAGAAGGCTCTGCTGTGGGTGCCGCCGAAGGATTGGTCGGGGTTCCACTCGGCGCTGCGCTACCTGCTCCGCCCGGTGTGCCGATTCTGTCTAGATTTTGAGGAGCATTCGTCGATTGTGCAAGGCGACTGTAGGGTGCTTCGCTAAAAATCGTAGGGTTAGGGTTGACTTTCGAGACAGAGCTAGCTGAGAAGGCGGGAAATGCGAGTAGAGAGCTTACACCTGCAAGTCCTAAAGTTCCCGCGAGTTTAGCGATAGAGCGTCTGTTAATTCCGTTCATGTTTATCTCCTTACTTGTTGATGATCTGCAACCCCAAAGGGTGCCATTTAAGAGCCGAGATGACGACTCACTGCTGCACAAATAATCTGAGTTGAGACCATTGCCACTAGCTCGAAGTGTAAAGATTCATAGGTTGTGAATACTCTCCCTAGAGATATAGATCGATTTTTCTAAAGAATCAGCTTTGGAGTTGAGGTCACTTCACAACCTTGACCACT
>JBBRMC010001164.1:0-1071 GCA_038231055.1 Leptolyngbyales cyanobacterium | reverse complement strand
GCTCTTCTGGTAATTGCAATGGATAAGAACTCATTGGCTGAAACGCTCCCTTAAATTTAATTTTCGCACCAACACTCCAGGCTGAATCACTTCAATTCCAAATTGTTGTGCGGCGGGTAAGAAATCTCGTTTGTTGAAGGTGACGATTGCAGATGCCTGGGCATTAATTGCACATTCTAGAACCATTTCATCGTTGGGATCTCTCAGTTGAGGTCGCCACTGAAAATAGATCGGGACTGGCTTCAACACATCTGCAAGCACTCCTAGCACCACATCGATCTCTGAGGGCGTTGTCCAAAAATGTTGCAGGTTTTGATCTCGCTTCAACACATCGGCATACTCTAAGAATAAAGCTTCGGCAAGAAAATAAGCTTTCCCTGATTGTTAAAGTCTTGAAACTTGGTAGCATGGAGTGAAAGACCTGCGATCAATGGAGCAAGGCGATGTACGTACCCGCTGCAGAGCCACTGACGTTTGAGGAGTTTCTTGCGTGGGATGACTCCTCAGGGAGAGATTTTGAGCTAGTAGATGGAGTGCCAGTGCCCCTATCAGAGCCGAATGCGAATCATGAGGATTTAATCGAGCGATTGTGTACCTACCTTGAACACCATTGCCATGAAAATGACTTGCCTTATGTGTCTCGGCAGTCTAAACAGATTCGGCTGAAGACAGAACCTGGAGAAAAGGAAAAAAGCCGGAAAGCCGATATCGTCGTATTTGCTCGGGAAGAATGGCAGCGGATGAAAGGGAGGTCTAGTTCGGCTGCGGCATACGTTCCACCGCCTGGAGCGATTGAGGTGGTCAGCAATAACTGGAAGGATGACTATCTCACAAAGCTGGCTGAATACGAAGATTTAGGCATTTTGGAGTACATCATCGTAGACTATGCAGCTTTTGGCGGGATTCGGTTCATTGGTTCTCCCAAACAGCCTACGATTACGATTTACCAGCTTGAGGATGGAGAGTACCTACCGGGCAAGGTATTTCGAGGGGATGATCGCATTGAATCGAGATTGTTTCCGAATATTTCCCTAACGGCTGAAGAGATTTTTGCGATGAGTCAGTGAATGG
>JBBRMC010001163.1:0-1074 GCA_038231055.1 Leptolyngbyales cyanobacterium | reverse complement strand
CCCGGTTGCGAGAATGGCATTTCCGACTTGCACTAAGGCACGCACCACAAACTGTCCATCGTGAATCTGCACAAGCTCTGAGGTCAGCGCCCCGGTCGGATATTGACTGCGTAACTGGGCAAATAAGCTGTGACTCGTGGAGTGGGTCGGCGCACCGCTGCTCACAGACGACTCGCGGACAGCAAATAGTGATGCAGGAGTCAGATCTTCAGACATAGCGAACCGAGAATTGTTGAGCGTGAGAGGAGTTGCATTCATGTTCATTTTAGGGGGTGGTAGGGAAAGCAGTCCGTTTATTAGCGACTGCCACACTGGCAATTTACCGCAAGAGTGGTGCTCTTAGCTCACTCAATCTAAAATCAAGAAATATATCAGACTTTGAGCGTTTTATCATTGGAATAATCCAAAAGGTTTTTCACGATACCAGCGTCTCTCTCATGCTGTTGCTATAGTTAAGCGCCCAAGATTGAACTCTTTATCAGCCGACACTCAACAATGTATAAAACCGTGTCTTTAGAAGGTCAAGAACCTATCCGCATTCACTTTGAACGGCAACTCAAGCGCATCCAGCGAGATGTCTTACGAATGGGCGCGCTGGTTGAGAGTTCTTGCAACATGGCACGACAGGCGTTATTTGAAGGAGATTTAGATGCCCCCGACCAGATTATCTTGCAAGATAAGCAAATCGATCGCCTTTATAAACAAATCGAGCTAGATTGCGTCAATCTGATCGCACTGCAATCTCCAGTTGCTCAAGATCTGAGGCTTCTCAGCGCTTTGATGCAGCTTGTGCGCGACTTAGAACGGATCGGAGACTACGCCAAAAACCTGGGAGAAGTGGCAGTGCGGCTGTTTCCTTATCCCGTTTCTCCGCACATGGGGCAAGTGCGACTGATGTTCGATCGCTGTCGTGCCATGTTAGCCATGAGTCTTGTGTCTCTGTCCAATCTCGATGCTGCCTCTGGGCTAGAAGTGCGCGACAAAGACGATGCGGTCGATTTAGACTACGAAACTCTCTACACGTTGCTGACTCAACAGTCAGATGTGCCCGGAGTCGTGGAACCGATCGTGCTG
>JBBRMC010001162.1:0-1075 GCA_038231055.1 Leptolyngbyales cyanobacterium | reverse complement strand
TCGAGCAAACGGTCGCAAACACGGGACGTTGAATAAAGAAATTAGAAATCGACAGAATCATACAGACTCGTAGGGGGTGAAGGGTGAGAGATTCTAGGATCTATCTGCAAATTCAATTGCCTATGTTGAGAGCGGTTGAGATCCCCCTCATTCCCCTATGAGAAGGGGTACTTTGGATGGATTTCTCGCCCTTTTTAAGCTACCGTGTACACACAAATCGTTGAGCGCTTCGTTTCAGTCAGCTTCAGCCCCCTAAATCCCCCAAAATTGGGAGACTTTGACCCTGAGCAATGGCTTAAACTCTGAACCTCTTTCTGGCTCAAAGTCCCCCAGAATGGGGAATTTAGGGGGCGAAAGATTTTGGCAATGACGGATCGATCAACTTGTGTGTACACAGTAGCCTTTTAAAGGGGGCTGGGGGATCTTCTACGGTTTGCAGATATGCCCTAATCAACCGATAAGCTCAGACTTTATTAGGGGCTGCCGCGATCGGAGCGCAGTTTTGCAGTTGCAGAATGCCTGATGTCACAATGCGATCGCTAGCGCTCACTCCTTCTAAGACTTCTTGATCGTTGCCGACAATTTTGCCTAATTTAATGGGTTTTTGAGCCGCCACTAATTGGTCTGGCTCGACCGTTGCGGCTTTGCCTCCGGGTGCAGCCGCAGGTGCCGCGCATCCTGATGCTTTAAAAGGAGCGGCGATGAACAGAAAATCTCTGCCTCCGAGTCGAGAAATGGCTGAGGTCGGCACTAATATGCCGGGACTGCTTGACCAAATGACTCTGGCGCGCACAAACTGCGAGGAGCGCAAGCTACCCGGATTGTCAAAGGTGACTTTCGCCTGCACCGACTGAGAAGCCGCATCGACGTTGGGTGCGACAAACGAAATTCGCCCGGTCTGCGCTTCTCGATTTTTGTCATCTAACAGCTTGACGGGCAGCCCTATTCTGAGATCCGATGCTCGCTCTAAGGGCACCTGAATCTGAATTTCTAACTGCTGATTTTGAGTCACATTCATTAATTGAGAAGTCGGACTCACGCCATCACCCACTTTGATTGGGATATCTCCGATCGT
>JBBRMC010001161.1:0-1078 GCA_038231055.1 Leptolyngbyales cyanobacterium | reverse complement strand
TGGTCAATCGATCGCTATTTTGAGTTTGTCTTGCTGCTGATGTTTAGCACGGGGTTAGCGTTTCAGATTCCTGTGGTGCAAGCGCTTTTGGGCTTTTTAGGAATTGTTTCGTCTCAAACCATGCTGGCAGCTTGGAAATACGTGCTGCTGGGGGCGGCAGTTTTAGGCGCGGTGATTACTCCGTCTACTGACCCGCTCACTCAAAGTCTGCTGGGAGGGGCTGTTCTTGCCCTTTATTTTGGCGGCGTTGGTATCGTGAAGCTATTGGGTAAATAGACTTTGATGACAGAGGTAGGTTGAGGAGTGACAGGGCTTCGCAACCCCGACCAGAATTGGAGAAACGATCGCTTCCCACTTTGAGATTTCTGTTACCGAGAGAACTTCGCTCGATCGCGCTTCTCTTTAGGGTCTTAGGGTTCTAGAGGCATAACATGAGCTAAACGCCCACTTCTGAAGTTGATTTGGGTTGCTCGATCGTTGCCAACTCCTTTTCTTTTGCCAGTCTGCGCTTTTTTGCATAAAGCTGAATGATGGCTGCCATTGCCACAATCATGGCGAAGATTCCCCAGGCAGTCGCGCTGGTAGGCAGATTGTTTTTAAACACGGCTAACATGACGACGATCACAAAAAACACTGTCGGCAACTCGTTAAACCAGCGAAACTGCTGCCCCGTCATTTTGCACTCATCGGCAGCTAGGCGCTTCATGATGATTTTGCAGTAGTGGTGATAAGCCAGCAGCACAGCAACACAGACGAGTTTGACTTGAAGCCAAGGTTCTTTAAGTATGTCTGGCTCGATGGTGAGCAGCCCGATCGCCATCGCCACGGTTAACAGCATTGCCGGAGTCATGATGATGCTGTAGAGGCGCTTCTCCATGATCTGATATTGGTTCTTGAGAATGCTGCGCGCTGGCTCTGGTTGCTCATAGGCTTCGGCGTGATAAACAAACAGTCGAGGCAGGTAAAACATCCCAGCAAACCAGGCGACAATTCCAACGATGTGAAACGCTTTGAACCAGAGATATGACATAGGAAAATCCTTCGGAATTGGATCTGAGTGAGAAGCCGTTTGAGAAAC
>JBBRMC010001160.1:0-1079 GCA_038231055.1 Leptolyngbyales cyanobacterium | reverse complement strand
GTATCGACTACCGTTTGAATAAACTGTTGAGATTCTAATAGAAACTGCTCAGACTGTTTGCGATCGCTAATGTCTCGGACAACAAAGACCGCCTCATCTTTACCGCAGGGGGCCACGCGAACTTCTTCGTCACGAAGACTTCCCTCAATCCAAACCTGCTGTTCGTAACTCTGCACAGTTTGAGTAATAATCGCTTGCTGAAGTGCCAAGTATTTAGTTTCGGCATGATTTGGCATAATATCTGATGGCAAGTCATCATATATAGTTTTGCCATGCGACTGATCAGGATCAATCAAATTTTTACCTTTAGGTGATGTGAGGAAGTCCATATATCGCCCCTCACGATTAACTCGAAACACTAGGTCGGGCAATGCTAATAGAGTGGCTCGGATGCGTTCTTCGCTGCGCTCTAATGCTTCTTGGATAACTTTGCGATCGCTTATATCCATGACAATTCCAAACAATTTGATTACCTGCCCTGCTGCATCCAAGATCGGTTCGGTTCTAGCAAAGATGTAAACAAAAGAACCATCGGCTCGAATAATCTGAAAGTCTGTTTCATAGGGTTCTCCCTGGATTGCTTTGTCTACGAAATCGATAATGCGCTTTCGTTCATCCAGTGGATAATAGCTGAGCATCTCTTCATAAGTGGGTTCTGGCTGATCAGGGTCGAGACCAAAGATCTTAAACACTTCAGGAGACAAGCTCAGTTTCTGGTTTAGTAGATCTAGTTCCCAATCACCAACATGAGCAACCTGTTGCGCTTCTCTGAGGCGGGCTTCATTACGCTGCAAAGAGGCTGTACGACTCTCCACTCGGTGTTCGAGATCTTGATTGAGTTGCCGCAATGCTGCTTCGGCTTGCTTGAGATTGGTTACATCGAGAATTGTGCCGATGAGCTGAATCGGCTGACCTAAATCGTCACAAATAATTTCCGCTCGGGAGATGACGTATCCCAATGAACCATCTGGGTGGCGAATTCGATACTCAAGATCGTAGGGCTGGACAAGCGCGATCGCAGTCTGTAAGGTTTGGTCAAACTGCTCCCAGTCATCGGGATAAATATATTGCTTTATTTC
>JBBRMC010001159.1:0-1082 GCA_038231055.1 Leptolyngbyales cyanobacterium | reverse complement strand
GGCAATGGGTAATATTCGCCCCAACGCCACGCGATCGCGGTCAGTTTGCGATCGACTGCAAACTCGTCTGCCGCCAAATTCTCTTGACACACCATTAATTTGAGGTGCCCTTTGCCAATCAGTTTTTGATCGCTGATGCGAACGTTGGGAGTCCAAAACACAGGATCGGGGTTCTCCATGCCGCAGGGGTGAAGGGCATCAATTTGAGCATAAAAACTTAAATCAATTTGCTGGAGATTCGCTTGAGCATCGACGGTGACGAGGGGTTTGAGGTGTTCGATTTTGAGAGATTGATGAGCAAAGGTGCGGAGGCGCGATCGAATCGCCTCCAATTGACTCGCCTCAAACGAAAATCCTCCGGCTGCCTTATGCCCGCCAGATTTAAGCATCAGATCTTTGCAGAATTCCAGCGCTTCAAAGACGTGAAACTCTGGGATGCTGCGGGCTGAGCCACGAATGTGCTGCTGGGCTTCGTCTTCGTAGGTGCCGATAAACACCGGAACGCCATAGCGCTCAACTAATCGAGATGCCACAATGCCAATCACGCCATGATGCCACCCTGGTTGCACTAGCAGCAGCACGCGATCGTCCTTAGCATCTAGCGACCCTTGTTCATAGGTCTCGATCGCTTCTTGCTCAATCTGTTCACAGAGTTGCTGACGGTGCTTATTAATCTGTTCGCACTTCATTGCCTGTTCTAAAGCAATGCCGTCATCATCGGTGATTAACAGTTCAATCACAATTTGGGGATCAGCTAGCCGTCCCACGGCGTTAATTCGAGGACCTAAACGGAATCCGATCGCCTCTGGCTTGAGATTCTTCTCACCGCTCAATCCCGCGACTTGGATTAATGCCTGAACGCCTGCGAGTTTAGACTTTGGCAATAGCTGTAAGCCACGTTTTACCCAACGGCGATTGACACCTAGGAGCGGTGCGAGGTCTGCGATCGTGCCCAGAGTAAAGAGTTCGAGCAGGATGTCTCGCAGTTCTCGCGTTTGGTCAAAGCTCTGTGCTAATGACAGCGCTAACACATACGCTACCCCGACTCCTGCCATGCTGCGATAAGGAGACGTTTCGGCGAT
>JBBRMC010001158.1:0-1083 GCA_038231055.1 Leptolyngbyales cyanobacterium | reverse complement strand
CGTATACTCAGCAAGGGAACAAATGATAATGGAAATGAAAGCAAAAAGGGTAGAATAAGCGGCATAGATCAAAGCAGTCATAGATAAGGAAGGCTTAAAATGCCGTTTGAAATCAACAAAGCAGCGCAAAAAGCGCTCGACTATGCCAGATATCACGAGCGCCATCCTAGCGTCCAGAGAAAGATGGAAGTGGTCTGGTTGAAAAGTCTGGGCAAAGACGTGGCCGAAATTAGTCAAATCGCCCATGTATCGCTCACGACCGTCTATCGGTATCTCGCCCGTTACCGGGCAGGCGGCATCGAAAAACTGAAAGAACTCAACTTCTATCGACCACAGAGTGCCTTGGCCGAACACAAGCAGCAGATCGAGGCGGATTTTCTCGACCATCCGCCAGCGACGCTCAAGGAAGCGGCGCATCGCCTGACCGCCTTAACCGGCATCAAACGGAGTGAGCCCCAGGTGAGCCAATTTTTGAAATCGCTTGGGCTCAAACGGCGCAAAGTCGGGATGATGCCTGCCAAAGCCGATCCAGAACAGCAGGCGCACTTCAAGCAAGTTGTCCTTGAACCCGTGCTCGCCGCAGCGCAACAAGGGGAAAAAAAGTCTACTTTGTAGATGCAGCCCATTTTGTGCTGGCCCCCTTTCTCGGCTATCTCTGGTCGTTTTGCCGCCTTTTCGTCCAAGCACCGCCCGGTCGTCAACGCTTCAATGTGCTGGCTGCACTCGATGCGATCTCTCATCAACTGGTCACAGTGACCAACGATACCTATATTAATGCCCAGCGTGTTTGTCAGTTGATGCAGCAACTGCGCAGCCTGACGCCAAAACTACCCATCGTGCTGATTTTGGATAACGCTCGCTATCAAAAATGTCAACTGATCTGGTTAACCGCCCAGGACCTGAACATCGAACTGCTTTATTTGCCGCCTTATTCACCCAATCTCAATGTAATTGAACGACTTTGGAAGTTTGTTAAGAAAAAGTGTCTTTATTCGATTTACTATGCTGACTTTAACGCATTCACGAAGGCGATTTCTACCTGCCTTGCACTGATACCTGACACCTATAAAGCGGAGCTTGATT
>JBBRMC010001157.1:0-1084 GCA_038231055.1 Leptolyngbyales cyanobacterium | reverse complement strand
CTGGAGCCGATCGAGTGCAGTGTCAGGTCAGCAATTGGTATATGTGCGGCTCAGTCTATAAGCTGGCAAAGGAGCTATACGGCGATCAGGAAGGCTCTCACGCCACGCCTAGCGAGGTAGCATTAACTCAATATCTGTATCCCGATGCCATCAAGCAAGCGCCTTTGAGCGAAGACGTTGCCAAAGGACATCCGATCTATGGCGCGATCGATTTTCGGCGACGATATCCCGATGGGCGAATGGGGTCAAACCCGGCGCTGGCGACTCCTGAGCATGGCAAGCAGTTTTATGAGTTGGCGGTGAAAGAAATTAGTCATTCCTATCTAGAGTTTTTGAATGCAGATTGAAAGTTCAGGGTGCAAAAAATCGGGATTCAGTTACAATCCATAGCTGGATGAGCTGGTGTGAGGAACGATCGTGAGAAATCCAAAGGCTGATCGCCAATTTTCGGTCATGGGGCTGCCCCTGCACTTGCTCAACGACTATTCGGGCTGGTTGTTCGATCGGTTCTATCAGCAGTTGGGCTGTCATGTCGTGACCCTCAATGCAGAAATGACGATGCAAGCCGAACAAAATTCTGCCTTGGCAGAGATCATTCACCACGCCGAATTAGTGATTCCTGACGGGGCGGGAATTGTGTTTTATCTGCGGCTCTATGGCAAGCGAGTTGCCCGTTGTCCCGGCATTGAGTTGGCGGAGACGATTCTCAAAAAAGCGGCTCTGTTTAATCTTGAGCACCAAGAAATTTCTCAGTCGGCAAATTCTCAGCAAACCCCGCAGCGAGTCTCTACGATCGAGTCTTCTCCAAATCCATCTGTCTCAGTTTTCTTTTTTGGCGGTGCCCCAGGGGTCGCTCAAACTGCGGCTGATCAGTGGCAAAAGCGCTTACCGGGGTTGGCGATCGCGGGGGTGCAAAACGGCTATCTTTCGGCTGAAGAAGAACCCGCTTTTTTAGAAATGCTCCAGATGCAGCCGCCGCAGATTATTTTTGTTGGCTTGGGCGTTCCTCGTCAAGAATTGTGGATTGCCCAGCATCGTCACCTCTGCCCTAAAGCTCTTTGGATCGGGGTCGGCGGCAGTTTTG
>JBBRMC010001156.1:0-1085 GCA_038231055.1 Leptolyngbyales cyanobacterium | reverse complement strand
TTAAGTGCCTGTACAGATTTATGCTATACTTTGCCTTGAGATGAGCCGATTGACCCAACTGACTTTGAGTGACGAGGAACGCTCTGCCCTGGAGCAAGGATATCGAATGGGTTCTACCCATGGATTTCGGCAGCGTTGCCAGATGATCCTCCTTAAATCCCAACGCAAAACCTCGCAGGAAATCGCAGATCAACTCGGATGCTGCATGATCATTGTCAATAATTGGGTGAAACGCTATAAGTACGAAGGGATAGATGGCCTCCATATACGAAAAGGCCGTGGAAGAAAACAGATACTCTCAACAGAAACAGATTTTGAAATAGTTCGACGAGCCGTTATCGAAAATCGTCAGAGATTGAGTTTGGCACAAGAGGCGATTCAGAAAGAATTAGGCAAAGAATTCTGCCAGATGACGCTGAAACGTTTTTTAAAAAGCATCACTGCCGATACAAGCGGATCCGCCGCAAAGTAAAGCAGTCTCCTTGCCCCGAAGAATATCGATTCAAAGTTAGTGGGCTGACTCGTCTGGAAGAGTTGTCCGAGAGCGCACATATCGATCTGTTTTACGGGGACGAAAGTGGAGTTTCTCTTTTGCCTTGTATTCCCTACGGCTGGCAGTTTTCTGGGGAGGAAGTCTTTAGCCCGAGTACATCGGGCAGAGGGGTGAACTGTTTCGCTTTGATAAAGCGCGACAATTCTTGTTGGTATCGCGTCACGCGGGAGAATATCAACTCTACATTGATCACTCAATGGCTCGATGACTTTGCTCAACGCTTGAGTCGTTTAACGGTAATCGTTCTGGACAATGCGGCCATTCATCGCGGCAAAGAAATTCGTCGCTGCTATCACCGCTGGGAGAAACTCGGTTTGTATATTTTCTATCTGCCTGCCTATTCGCCGCATCTCAATATTGCGGAGATTCTGTGGCGTAAGTTAAAGTACGAATGGCTCTGTGCAGATGATTATGCGGATCGAGATAGACTTCATTGTAGTGTTTGGCAAGCATTGGCGGAAGTCGGAAAGTCCTTACGCATTCAGTTCGCCAAGGCGCGGATAAGTATAATCTAAATGTGTTCAGGCACTTA
>JBBRMC010001155.1:0-1087 GCA_038231055.1 Leptolyngbyales cyanobacterium | reverse complement strand
ATCTAAACTCAGCTTGACGATATTATTCTTTTGATCAGCCAGCACCGAGATTCGTTCTAAGGCACCTAAAAGCAGGCGACGATCGACGGTCATTTGATGAGTAAACTGCTTAGGAATGAGTTGCCGATAGTTAGGATATTGCCCTTCTAGCAATCGGCTAGTTAAACGCTGGTCTGTCCATTCAAAAATGGCTTGCCCCTGGTCAAACTGCACAGCAACCGAACTGCCACCCTGCCCAAGCATTTTGATCAACTCCTGCAAGGCTTTGGCAGGAATCGTGACATTTAAAGCTGCCTCACTTTTAGATCTGTCAGGTGAGGCATCTTCCTCGATCGTTTGCACGACTGATAAGCGGTGTCCATCGGTTGCGGCAAACTCCAGTCCGTCAGGTTGCAGGCTCAGGTGAACCCCCGTCAGCACTTGCTTCGTTTCATCGGCACTCGCAGCAAACAGAGACCCTCGTAAGCCGTCAATCAACGCTTCTGCGGAGAGAGTTGCGAGTTCGCCATCTTCAATCACAGGCAGTTCTGGAAACTCTTCGGCTCCCATGCCACGCATTTGATAGCGCCCTGAGGCGCAGGTTAAAGTTGTCAGCAAGCCCGCGTCTGCATCAGTGCCACTATCAAGGGTAATGTCTCCATCGGGCAGTCGTGAGACGATATCGCTCAACAGCTTAGCCGGAAGCGTTAAAGAGCCGCTCTCCTGCACTTGAGCCGAAAAACTCGTCTGAATGCCAAGACTCAAATCAAAGGCGCTTAGACTAACTCGCTGGGTTGTGGCATCAGCGTTGAGCAGCACGTTTGCTAAGACTGGATGCGTAGGACGGGATGACACCGCTCGGCTGACCAAGGAAAGATGAGAATTGAGGTTATTTTGAGCGCAAACCAGTTTCATGGCAGTTGAGGGCTAAGGTGAGGGCTGAGTGGGAGTGCTGAAGTTAATCTCTGAGGGGTTCACTTCATAAATTCGGTGGAACGTTTGGGTCTTGGAATCGTGTTTGAGCATAGTAGCACCCCTGTTTAGAACGTGCTAGTGGGCATTGAAACCATGATTTATAAAGGGTTTAAGGGCTAAAATCACTTAATAT
>JBBRMC010001154.1:0-1087 GCA_038231055.1 Leptolyngbyales cyanobacterium | reverse complement strand
TAACTCTGTGAACTATCTGAGGAAACTCGGATATTCTACATGAATTGACTTACAGCGATTCAAATGCACGAATAACTTATCAGAGGTTACGTCTCACACAGCTTTGCATCAGACTGAGGGCTGCGATCGAAAGTTCCCTGAGAAAACAGGCGTTACTGAATGAAGGATGAATTCGTCCCCTAATCCTCAACTCTAAAGCCACTGAATCATCCAAAGTCTTCAAGGATTGGGGAATTATGGGCATAATTTTTCAAGCGTGATGGCAGTCGAGAATTTTATTCATGCAGGAGATCGTTTTTAAACTGGATGCCAGGAGGTCAACGGCAATGGTCAACATACTCCCTACGCCCCAAAACCTAGCCACCGATTCCTGGGTATCCGCTACTTGGGAAGAATTTTTGGCGATTAGCGCAGAGCGCAACTCCGAAGAAACCGTCGATCGTCCCGAATTCGAGAAAACACGATGCTACTACGACGCTGGCTGGATGAGGATTGAAACGATGCCAATCGGATTCGCTCATGGGCGAGATAATTCCTTGCTGGCATCGGTGGTTACTTTGTACGGAACCTTAAAAAATCTGCCCTTTCTATCCATCACCAATGGCAGTTTTCGGAAATCTAGTGAGCGAGAATGCCAGCCTGACCTCGCCTTTTATATCAGCACAGAACTGCCTATGATTCCTCGCAGTGATAGTCCTGTCGATGTGAATCTGTTTGATCCTCCGACCTTAGCAATTGAAATTGCGTCCACAACCTTGAGTGATGATCTAGGTCAAAAGCGACTGCTGTATGAGCGGTTGGGAGTCCAGGAATATTGGGTCGTCAATGTGAAAGCTGCAACTGTGATTGCCTTTGCGATCGCCGATGGCGGCAGTCGTCAAATCCAAGGGTCGTTGGTGCTTCCTGATCTGTCGATCGCCGTGGTAGAAGAAGCCTTGCGCCGCAGCCAAACCGAAGATGATGGAGCCTTGACACTCCCCAGCCCTAAAGGGACGGGGATTCTTTAATCTACGAGCCAACTTGCTCAGGCAGGATTGCTCCAACGAGAGTAGAGGTCGATTCTCCTAAAGCGTTGCTTGCATCCAGT
>JBBRMC010001153.1:0-1093 GCA_038231055.1 Leptolyngbyales cyanobacterium | reverse complement strand
TAGACTTGACACCATGCAAGCGAAGCTGCTCGACCTCTACACCGACTATTTGATTAGCTCTTTTGGTCAAGTGACCGCCACTGGTTTAGCTCGCTTGCTTGATGGAGAAGTGAGCCATGACCAGATCACACGCTTTCTGGCGAGTGAACCGAAACGAAGCGCCGACCTGTGGCGCATTGCTAAACCTTTAGTGCGCCAGGTTGAATCCGCAGATGGTGTCATTGTCCTTGATGACACCATCGAAGAGAAAGAGTACACGGACGAAAACGAACTGATTTGCTGGCATTGGGATCACTCCAAAGGGCGTAATGTCAAAGGTATCAACTTCTTGAGCGCACTCTACGTCACCCACCAAGGTGCGCTGCCCGTCGCCTTTGATCTGGTGGCGAAGGTCGAAGCATATGTGGAGGAGAAAACCGGCAACCTTCGGCGCAAGAGTTCCATCAGCAAGAACGAGCGATACCGGATGTTGCTCAGAGTATGTGTCCACAATCAAATCAAGTTCCGCTATGTCATCAATGACTCGTGGTATGCGTCATCAGACAACATGAAAATGATTAAGCGCGATCTTCATAAAGAATTTGTGATGCCGTTAAAATCGAATCGCAAAGTGGCACTTTCTCAATCAGAGAAAGCGCGCGGCAAATATATGGCAGTCAGTGAACTTGAGTTGCCAGCAGATACGACCTCTGAAATTTGGTTAGAAGAAGTGCCTTTTGCGCTACTTTTGACCAAACAGGTCTTCACAAACGATGACCTTTCAGAGGGCACTCTCTATCTGGTAACAAGTGACTTGACGCTCCCCTTTGACCGCATCCAACAACTCTATCAAAGAAGATGGAGTGTCGAGGAGTATCACAAATCCTTGAAGCAGAACGTCGCGTTAGAGCGTTCGCCAACGCGCACGACAACGACCCAGCGCAATCATTTGTTTGCCAGCCTATGCGCTTATCTCAAACTGGAAAGTTTGCGCTGGCACACCAAGCTGAACCATTTTGCGTTGAAGTCAAAGATCTATCAGTCAGCGTTGAAGGCTGCGTACTCGGAACTTGTCAAGCTAAATCCACAGCCTCTCGCTGCGTAACATCAGTTA
>JBBRMC010001152.1:0-1093 GCA_038231055.1 Leptolyngbyales cyanobacterium | reverse complement strand
GCCCAACCCGCGATAGATTTCTAGCTTGTCAAGCAAACCGCTGGTGATGATCACCTCGATCGCGATGTCAGGAATTTCTTTTTGAGTTCCCACCGCATACGACTCATCGGGTTCTAGCCCTCGCTCCTTCGCCCGATTGCGGTAAGTGGTAGAACCATAGCCGTATAATCGAATATTCTTTTCGAGACCAAAATATTCTAGCAAGCGACCAAACGTTGTTTTATTGAGTTCATGGTCTCGTGATGGCATAAACAGTTCTAACATTCCTTCTAAATAAAACATGCGTAAGCCAGAATGACTTTCATCCAGAGTCGATCGCAGCGTTTCATACTGCTCCCACGTCACTCCAGACAGAAGAAATCGCTGCTCTTTGACCTCTTGAACCGTTTGTAGTAGATTCATGCTGCCTCCACTGTGCGAACCTTTATTTTAGTGTCTGCGATCGGGGCAAAAAATTCATTAAACCAGATCAAAAGTATTACGATGTCAAATAGAGAATCGTAGAACCTGATACGATGCAATTTGCTTCAATTTCTGCCCCGTTTGAGAAAATCGGGTAATCTTGACGGGAACCATGACGGTAGCGCATCACCAGTGAGTTTAATGTCAGCCAGCCCTCCGACCGCCACCACCGATTTTATTTCGTTAGAGCAAGCGCTCAAACACTACTTTGGCTATGACAGCTTTCGTCCCGGTCAACGTCAGATTATTGAGCAGACGATCGAGAATCGCGATCAGCTTGTCGTCATGCCGACTGGGGGTGGTAAATCACTGTGCTTTCAGCTTCCGGCACTGCTGAAACCGGGGTTGATGATTGTCGTGTCGCCGCTGATTGCCCTGATGCAAGATCAGGTGACGCTGCTGCAAGACAATGGCATCTCGGCAACGTTTATGAACAGTAGTTTAGGGGCTGACGAGCTACGATCGCGCGGCAGAGCCGTGATGGAAGGTCGAATCAAGCTGCTGTATGTTGCTCCTGAACGGCTGTTGAGCGAAGATTATCTCAATTCGGTGTTGCCGCATATCCGCGATCGAGTCGGCATTTCGGCGTTTGCGATCGACGAAGCTCACTGTGTCTCTGAGTGGGGACATG
>JBBRMC010001151.1:0-1094 GCA_038231055.1 Leptolyngbyales cyanobacterium | reverse complement strand
CGATCGACGGCTGAGAGAATTTTATTATTCGCTCGATCGCTATTCACGCAACGACAGACGAGTTGAGCGACATCCGCTCGGTGAATGCTGCCCGCAATTTTGGGATCTTCGGTGAGTACTCCATCTCCAGTCGCGGGTTCAGATTTCAATCCGCCCGGTCGAATGATGGTGTAAGTTAAGCCACTGGCGATTAGGTGCTGTTCGGCTTTTTCTTTTTCTGCCAACACGTCTTTTAACGCTGCAAAAGCTTGAGGCGGAAGAGCCGCAGCACTCTCGCCACTTCCGATCGAGGTGATTAAAATAAATCGTTTCACGCCTGCTTTGACGGCGGCATCAATCAAATTTTGGTTGCCCTTGTAGTCGGAGCGCTCTCCGTCTTGGGGCTTCCCTCCGATCGTACTAATCACGAGATCGATCGGGCTTCCTGCCATTGCTTGGTCAATTTGTTCTGGATTGAGGGCATCTCCGATCGCCGTCTCAACGCCCATTGTCTGCAATTCAGCCGCTACAGATTCTGATCTTAGGAAAGCTTTAACCTTTTGATTCTGGGCAAGCAGCCCCTTGAGAATCTCTCGTCCTACTCCTTGGCTGGCTCCGGCTAAAAAAACGTGTGACATAATTGTGTTTCTGGGATTAGTGGTTATTAAACTTTTGCGGAGAGTGAGTAGCAAACTCGCGAGATCACTTATTCTTAATCAATAGTGAATCGAGATCGGAAATCAAACCTAATTTAGGTAGAGAAAGCCGTCTACTAAAATCGATTGTCTCTGGTTAGATTAAAGAAGACCGATCGTGACTTTGAGTTTATAGGAGTTTGCTGTGAACCAGAACAGCCTCAACAATCTTCAATTAAGTATTACTGGCTTTGGACGCATTTTAACCATCATTGGGTTTGCGTGGTTATTAGCAGCGCTGGGGCTGGGCTGGCTGGTCAAGTCGTTTTTTGTGCTGCTGGCACTGCTGCTGCTTGCCCCCGTGGTGGCGTTTTTGGGCTTTCGCTGGTGGTTGCAGAAAAATGTCGTGCAGGATGCCTGCCCGGTTTGCAGCTATGAGTTTACGGGCTTTAATGGGGCGGCGATTCAGTGCCCTAACTG
>JBBRMC010001150.1:0-1096 GCA_038231055.1 Leptolyngbyales cyanobacterium | reverse complement strand
GACTCGAATGCCCAGTTTTGCAAGGTTTGTGGCTCTTCGCTGCACAAATCACTGGACGAAAATAGTCAGTAAGCAGAGAAAAAGCGCTTCTGTCCATTCCACGATCGCACCATAGGTATCTCCAGTTTGCCCCCCTAATTTGTGATTAAACCACGCTCCAGTCAGAACCGCGATCGTCAGTCCTCCCACGATCGCGACTGCTGCGCGAAGTGGGCGATCGTGCCAAAAAAATACACTTACTACAACCAACAGCAACAGAGTCGGAAACGCCTCCCAGAGAGATTGGATTGCGGCTTTGTGAAATGCGCCTTTGCCCGTGGGTTTGAGATAGGGGAATCGAGCGATCGCCACGAGTTGTCCCCAACGTCCCCAACTAGCTGCCGCCATGAGTAGAACTGCGCGATCGTTCTGTAATTCACTTAGAGCCGCCGTTTTGAGTAGCAACAAGACTACCGCTGCCATTGCTCCAAATGCCCCAGTTGCACTATCTACCATGACTTGCAGGCGACGATCGGGGTCGGTCACAGCTAATCCATCCGCCGTATCCATCACGCCATCAAGGTGTAAGCCTCCCGTGATAGCGACCCAGGCGGCAACTACGATCGTGCTGCGTGTCAAGATCGGCATTCCTGCCCACTGTAGCCCCCAATCTAAATAGCCTAAAAGTCCTCCGATCAGCAAACCGATGAGTGGAGCAATCCGGGCGATGCCATGAAACTCTAAAGCCCAGGCAGTTGGAACGGGGATGCAGGTGTAGAATGCAACTCCTGCGGTGATTTGCTGAGGGAGTCGCTTGATCACTGACCACATTTTTCATATCTCCTAGTTCATAGAATTTAAACTCTTCACACTCGTTAAAGTTGCAGATCGATTTTTCCAGCCATAATGACTGTAGAGAGTTCTCCACTCAGGGTCAGCAAACCAAGGGCTTTCCAGATATGAGTCATGACCAGTTTTCCCGCGATACAAGGCTTCCAGCCCCCTGCATTATTGACGTAGGCACGATCGTTGACAAACGAGATATGCATCGTCTGCTGACAGACCTGAATCGAGTTCGTTACATTCACACCCAAGATGGCGCGATCACGACCCAGGG
>JBBRMC010001149.1:0-1099 GCA_038231055.1 Leptolyngbyales cyanobacterium | reverse complement strand
GTCGAGATCCATTTCTAAAATGGATGCTCTAACAGATTCCTTTTCTTCGCAAGCGTTGCAGCTACTGCCTAACGCTACATACACTTTGTCATTGTGAATGGCGACTGTTCTGGTTAAGTGCCATCCCCCATATTTGTAACTTAATCCATGATCAGGAAATTTTGCTAACACTTGAGGAGCTTTTTGAGGAGCGTTCTCACCCTTGCTGTAGTGATAGCGAACCAAGCGATCGGTCAACGCTAAATATAACCACTGCTCACCCTTAGAATCGGTGTGAAACGTAACGCTGTTTGGATTTCTAAGATTTGTCAAATACGGCGTGATTTTGCCAAATCTACCGCTTTTAGGGTCGAAGCGATCGAGGACATAAACCGTTCCTTTCCGATTGTCGGTCAAGTCATACATATCGGTGACAAACAGACGATCGTCAGGACTTTTTGCCATAAATCGAACTCGTTTTAATCCCTGTGCCGCTACGCGAATTTGATAGTTCTCCGGCAGGTTGAGATTAAATGTTTTACCATTTGCGAGACTGATGCGATGTGGCTCTAACTTTGGGGGAGCCGCGATCGCTTGCTGACAGATGCTCTGGCTCACTGCCAATGCTAAGAGACAGGTCATTCCAAATTTAACCAAAACCATCTACGTCATAAGATTGTTGGATTCGTTAATTTATACACTCGTTTCGTCCACCATTCCCGAAGGTTCTACTGCTATGCGCTCCACCACAATATCCCCATTACCCCAGCAACCATCTGGCTAACGGCTCCCCATCACAAATAAAGACGATCGAGAGGGTTAGCGTCATTCGCATCACGTTTGTATTCTGATTAAAGGACGTGGAGCCGAAACGCGATCATACCAACCAGCACTACTAAACCGAGCGCTCGACGGAAGTAGTTAACCCCGTTAAACAACTCCTGCCACGCCCAAGTGAACAGAGCACCAAACGCCACTAAATCTACTCCGGTCTGGAGAACGCCGCTAGGGAGCAGGAGTCGAATTAAGGTCGCTGCCAGCCAAACCAAAATGGGTAGATTAGGCATCTGGGCAATCACAATCTTGCCCTCACGATCGCGAAAAGTGAGATCGAATAACG
>JBBRMC010001148.1:0-1099 GCA_038231055.1 Leptolyngbyales cyanobacterium | reverse complement strand
GAGCTAGTCAGCTTAAAAGATGGGGTTGCCACGCTTAAAGTGGGCGTTGAGCAACAGGCACAGGGTCAGCAGATTGCGTTGCCGGGAATGCCGAAAGGGGTGAATATGACGCTGAAATCGTTAAACACAACGGGACAGGGGCAAATGACGGTGCGCCTCGATCGCTTGCTTCCCTCGATCGCCACGCTTTCATTGACATCGGCGGCTCAGATTCAATCAGCCATGCCGGGAATGTCCAAGGTGATAACAGTCGGCACCGAAACCCAAATGAATATGGTGTTGCAGTCAAGATAGCGATTGGTAGGGATAAATAATAGGAATTTGTCCCTACAAGTCACTGCTCGTAAGAATTTCCAGCCACCTTGCCCCGAAACACGATATAGGAATAGAGATTGTAAAACAACATCACGGGGATGAGAGTGCCCACAAAAATGATCATGATCACTAACGAACTGGGATCGGCGGATGCCTCATAAATTGTGATCTGAGTGGGAATGATGTAAGGAAACACCACCAACGCTAATCCTAGAAAGGTGAGAACGAATAAAAGAATCGTCCAGATAAAAGGGGCGCGTTCTTGTTTGCGATCGAGACTTTTCAACAATCGCCAAATCAAGAAAATCCCCAAAAAGGGAATCACGGCAAACACATACAGCAAGGGTGGCTCAAATAATTTAGTCCGCGCACTTTCGTAAAAGATCGGCGTGCTAACGGTGATGAAAATCGCTCCAACCAAAGTTGTCCAGGCAGAAAGTTTGGCAGATTGATAATGAGTCGTCTGCAACTCTCCTTCGGTTTTCCAAATTAGATAGGTTGAGCCAATCAACACATAAGCCTGAATCAGCGTCAACGCTACCAGCACCGATTGCCAGGTAAGCCAGTCCCAGGTGCCGCCGATAAAGTAGCCTTTTTCATCCACTTTGATCCCAAACAGAACGGCACCGAGCGCAAATCCCTGACCGAGAGCCGCCGCAAAACTCCCTGCACCAAAGGCAAAATTCCAGAAGAATTTGCGGGTTGCCTGTTCGCGAAACTCAAACGCCACCCCGCGAAAAATAAACCCAAACACCATGACAAAAATCGGGATGTAGAGGGCACT
>JBBRMC010001147.1:0-1104 GCA_038231055.1 Leptolyngbyales cyanobacterium | reverse complement strand
TGGGGGTGACGATCGCTCAGCCTCTCCCGTCTCAAGCTGCTCCCTTATTAGAATTAGCCAATCCTCCTCAGACCACAGAAGCCGCCGTGCCACCTAAAGCGATTCAGCAAGGCAGCTTTGTCGCAGAAGCAGTCAAACTGATGGGAAGCGCCGTCGTTCGCATTGACACAGAACGGACGGTGACTCGACGAGCAACCGTTGATCCCATTTATGAAGATCCGACCTTTCGGCGCTTTTTTGGAGACGAGGCAATTCCTCAAGTGCCTAGAGAAGAACGGCTGCGAGGGCAAGGTTCGGGCTTTTTGATTGATAAGAGTGGGGTGATTTTAACCAACTCTCACGTCATTAATGGTGCCGATAAAGTGACCGTGACCCTCAAAGATGGACGAGTCTTTGAAGGGAAGGTGCGCGGCTTTGATGAAGTAACCGATCTGGCGGTGGTCAAAATTAATGGCACTGATTTACCCGTCGCCCCTCTTGCCGACTCAGATCAAGTGCAGGTGGGTGATTGGGCGATCGCGGTGGGCAATCCGCTTGGTTTAGACAATACGGTGACTCTGGGAATCGTCAGCACTTTGAAGCGATCGAGCGCTCAAGTTGGCATTCCCGATAAGCGGATTGACTTTATTCAAACCGATGCGGCGATTAATCCTGGCAATTCTGGGGGACCATTATTGAACGATCGGGGCGAAGTGATTGGCATTAACACTGCCATTCGAGCCGACGCGATGGGGATTGGGTTTGCAATTCCAATTAACAAAGCAAAGTCTGTTAAAGACCAATTGGCGCGAGGCGAGACGATTCCGCATCCCTATTTAGGTGTGCAGATGATAACGCTAACTCCAGAAATTGCTCAGCAAAATAACAGCGATCCCAATTCGGCGTTTATGGTGCCCGAGGTCAATGGGGTGATTGTGATTCGAGTGTTGCCCAATACGCCTGCGGCGGCGGCAGGGCTGCGTCGAGGCGATGTGATTACTCAAGTCGATGGGCAAGCGGTCACAAAAGCTGAACAGCTTCAAGGGGTGGTCGAAAATAGTCGATTGGGACAGACCCTCAAAATTCAGGTGCGACGGGGCGATCAGACTCAGCAACTCGCGGTGA
>JBBRMC010001146.1:0-1109 GCA_038231055.1 Leptolyngbyales cyanobacterium | reverse complement strand
GCCCAACAGATTAAACGCCAGCACAATCACCGTAATCACTAGCCCTGGAAAAATCGTTGCCCAGGGAGCCGAGAGTGAATAGCCTCCCTTAAACGCGTCTGCCAGCATGGTTCCTAGCTCTGGAGTAGGCGGTTGCGCCCCCAGTCCCAAAAATCCCAACCCGGCGGCTTCTAGGGTGGCTGTGCCGATCGAAAGGGTTGCTTGCACGACCAATGGCGAGAGACTTGCAGGTAAAATGTGTCGCAGAATAATCCAGAGTGGCGTTGCTCCTAACGCTTTGGAGGCTTGCACAAACTCTTGTTCTCGCAGAGAAAGCACCACGCTACGAGTCAGGCGGATGTAGATCGGAATTTGCACCACTCCGACCGCAATAATGACACTTTGCAAACTTGGACTCGTCACCGTGACAATGACGATCGCCAGCAAAATCGACGGAAACGCCAGCAAAATATCCGTGAACCAGCCGACGATCGTGTCTAACCAGCCGCGAAAATATCCCGCCATCAATCCTAAACTTAAACCGAGGCTTGCTCCAAAACCAACCGACACCAAACTGATCAGCAATGAAGTTCGGATGCCATACCAGATGAGGGTTAGAAGGTCGCGCCCCAGTCCATCAGTGCCAAACCAATGAGCAGAACTCGGCGCGGTTAGTCGAGTAGCGTAACTCTGATCGGCAGCGAGATCGTAGGGTCGCAGCAGAGGAGCCAGCAGCGCTAGGAGAACGAGCGCGATCGTTAACCCCAGACCGATTTTGCCGGAGAGCGATTTTCTAAACCGTTGAATTGCTTGAGGTTGGAGTTCCATCTCAGCCTAAATTAGCGATACTGAATTCTTGGATCGACCCAAGCATAAGAGAGGTCTACTAACAGGTTGATCAAGACAAAAACAACGGCAATAAACACGACTCCGCCCTGCACCACCGGATAGTCTCTTGCCAGAATGCCGTCATAAATCCAGGAGCCGATGCCTGACCACGAAAAAATAGTTTCTGTGAGAATTGCGCCCCCTAACAGAGTGCCGAACTGTAGCCCGATCGTCGTGTTAATCGGCAGTAACGCATTCTTGAGAGCATGACGAGTAATGACGAGGTGATCCGGCACTCCTTT
>JBBRMC010001145.1:0-1109 GCA_038231055.1 Leptolyngbyales cyanobacterium | reverse complement strand
TGAAAGTAGGGAATCGGGCACCCATACGCCTGACAGAGACGATCGTGCACTTCAATTAACTTCTGCTGAAGCTCTGGAGCCACAATAATCTCAGGTGACTTTTTAGAACGCATGATGGTCGCACAAATCCTACTCGCTCAGATTCCCGCACCTGCTGGCGCAAAGCATCGGTTAACAGACAGAGTTTCAATCCTTAATCTCATCAACGCCTAAAATACTTCCGCGATCGTCGATCTAAAATTGCTAAGATAACCAAACTGAACCTAGTCAATTAAAGCCGCCATGCAAGCCCGTCGAATTGCCCGTGAACTGGCTCTTTTGAGCATCAGCCAGCTACCTGCTAAGCAGGAGCGATTGACCGCTCAAAAGCTTCAAGATATTGTTGTGGCGGCGATTCGCACGTTAGCAACCGATGCCCGTGACACGCTAGAAACTGCTGTTGCCGAACTGCAACGTGGCAACAGCCGACTCTTGAGCAGTGAAACCCGTGCCAGTGACGTAGACAGCGCCAGAGATATGGTGAGAGAAGCGATCGACTTGACTGAAACCGCCATTAATCGGGTTGGCAGAACCTTTGAGATTCCTGAATTTCTTCAGTTGGCTAACCAGCCAGACGTGCGATCGTATGCCCTAGAAATCATCACTCGTTTTCACGAAGAGCGAGAAGCCGTGGATGAAGCCTTGACCAATGCGCTCGTTGGCTGGCAGTTGGATCGATTGGCACGGGTCGATCGAGACATTCTTCGCATTGCTGTCACCGAGATTATGTATTTGGGGCTGCGCGTCGAATTTGCGATCAATGAAGCCGTTGAACTCGCCAAACGTTACAGCGACGAAGAAGGATACAAATTCATCAATGGTGTTTTGCGACGCGTCACCGAGCAACTCAAAGCCAGCACAAAGCCTACGTGATTTGTCGGGAACAACTTCAACTACATTGTTAAAGTGAGAGAAGATTCAGGTACCTGTAGTCAACGACCCAGCACTGAAGTGACTGGGCTTCCAGCCTAGAAGCTTCGGTTTCAGTTGACCAGTCTAAGACCTTCGAGGTCTACGTTTTCTAAGTCACGACACCCTGGAATGCGACGCTAGTTCCCGGCTCTGTCGCT
>JBBRMC010001144.1:0-1110 GCA_038231055.1 Leptolyngbyales cyanobacterium | reverse complement strand
GCGAGTCAAAGTCATCGTTCCGGCATTGTTTGGTGATTCGCTGGAGAGCAATTGGGCACCTGTGGTGACACCCATGGCAGGAAACGGATTTGGGGCATATTTCCTTCCTGAAGTCGGCGATCGGGTTTTAGTTGCCTTTGAGAATGGAATGCCAGAGCAGCCCTATGTTCTCGGCAGTCTTTGGGGCTTTGGTCATACCTTACCGGAAAAAAACGAAGACAAGAAGAACAATCGCCGTTTGATGCGATCGCGGAGTGGACATCAAATTATTTTAGACGATACGGAAGAGCAAGAAAAAATCACAATTGCGGACAAACAAGGCAAAAACACGATCGTGATTGATGTTGCTGTAAATACAATCACAATCACATCAGAGGAAAATTTGAACATTACTGCGAGAAACAACATTAAGTTAGACAGCAAAGGAGATATATTAGTCCAATGTTCAGGTAAATTTGAAGTAAAAGCAGGGCAATCTCAAATCACTGCTGACAATAGTGGTATTTTGCTGGAGAGCGCTCCTGCCAAGCTTGAGGTTAAAGCATCAGAAGGCGTTAATCTGGAACATGCAGCCGCTACGATCGCAGTGAGTAATGTGAAAGTGACGATCAACCAAGGCGCATTGGAGGTAACGTAATGCCCGGATATCTCCTTCATCAAGGTGCGATCACCAGTTGTGCTCATGGAGGATTGGCTCAACCGATTCTAGTGAATCCGCGAGTCACGGTGATGGGTCAATCAGTGGCGCTTTCGGCTCCCTATGGAATTCAAGCCTGTTCCAATCCAAAACCGCCTCCGCCAGGTGCGTTAGGTCCTTGTATTACGGCGCAATGGTCAACGACTGCACTGCGCGTCAAAGTCATGGGTCAACCGCTGCTACTCAGTGATGGAAGTGCGACCTGCGCCCCAACGGGAGTTCCCCTGATCGTTCAAGTGACTCAGCTTCGAGTCAAAGCAATCTAAACAGGACAGTCACTCATGGATATTGATTTTCTCGGTGTTGGATGGAAGTTTCCCATTGCCTTAAAAGATCGCCAAATCGAACAATCGCATTATGAAGAAAGCGTACAACAAGCGATCGGCATGATTTTAAGTACTTCACCGGGGGAG
>JBBRMC010001143.1:0-1112 GCA_038231055.1 Leptolyngbyales cyanobacterium | reverse complement strand
GGTTGGGTTTCGGGTAGTTATCTCCAATAGACCAATTTAGAAAATCGGTTTACTAAATCTGAGAAGGGCGGTAGCAATCCGCCTTTCTTTTTGCATCTATGCGGTGACAACTGGAATGCAGCGCTCACATAGCAATGGATGATCGTGAGATTCTCCGACGTGAATTGAGTAGTTCCAGCAGCGATCGCACTTTTGCCCGTCGGCATCGGTGACTCCAACACTCAGCGTTTCTGATGAACTGGTGTATTTGAGACCAGATAAGCGATCGGGTGAATCAATCAATTCAACTTGCGAAGTCAGAAACAAATAGCGCAACTCATCAACGCCGTTGCTGTTAGCCAAACTATCTGACGGATTAAGAGCCGCCAAGGTTTGTCGCAGTTGAGCATCGGGCACATACAGCAGAACTTTCGCTTCCAGCGAGGAGCCAATTTCTTTTTCGGCTCGTGCTTTTTCTAGAACTTTGTTGACCTCCGCTCTCACTTGCCGCAGCGTTTCCCATTTCTCTGCGAGTTCTGGCGCGCTCCACTCGTTGTCTAGCTTCACCCAGCCTGCTTCAAACACCGACTTGTAGGGCGTTGAGTAAGGAATAGCTTGCCAGATGTCTTCTGCCATGTGACATAAGACAGGCGCGATCGCTCGTGCCAAATTCTCGACCGCGATCGCCAACACAGTTTGACAACTCCGACGACGCAACGAGTCAGCCGCACTGATATAGAGCCGATCCTTTGCAATATCGAGATAGAAGTTAGACAGATCGACTGCACAAAAGTTCTGCACCGCTTGAAAGAAGCGGAAGAACTGAAAACTCTCAAACGAGTCTTGAACGTCCTTAAAGACTTCAGTGATGCGATGCAGCATATAGCGATCGAGTTCTGGCAATTGCTCATAGGGAACGGCATCTTTAGCCGGATCGAAGTCGTGCAGATTACCCAACAAAAACCGCGCCGTATTGCGAATCTTGCGATACACATCCGACATTTGTCTCAGGATGGTTTTGCCGATCGGCACATCGTTCGTGTAGTCAACCGACGAAACCCACAACCGCAAAATGTCGGCTCCGTAAGGTGGCTCTTCTTTCTGATTTTTGCCGCCCTCGATCACAATCATGG
>JBBRMC010001142.1:0-1115 GCA_038231055.1 Leptolyngbyales cyanobacterium | reverse complement strand
TTTGGATTCTGGAGACAATTTCATGTCAATTTACGTGGGCAATCTCTCTTATGAGGTCAAGCAAGAGGACCTAACTGAGATCTTTGCTGAGTATGGAACCGTTAAGCGGGTGCAGCTTCCGACCGATCGAGAAACCGGACGGATGCGCGGATTTGGGTTTGTTGAGATGGGCACCGATGCCGAAGAAGATGCCGCGATCGCAGCATTAGACGGAGCAGAGTGGATGGGTCGCGATCTCAAAGTAAACAAAGCGAAGCCTCGTGAAGATAGAGGACCGTCGGGTGGTGGCGGTGGTCGCCCCCCTAGACGCTATTAAGCTGGTAAGCTAGGAAACTGACGTTAAACCCTCTTGAAGGCAGACCCTCGTCTGCTTTTTTTGATAGAGACCCCATTCATTAAATCAGGAGAACCGATGACTCAAGTGATTCCTGGCGAAGACGAAAGAATTGATTCCGTGCTGCGCCGATTTAAGCGTGAAGTGTCTAAAGCAGGCATTTTCCCCGATATGCGAAAGCATCGTCACTTTGAAACCCCGATCGAAAAGCGGAAGCGCAAAGCTTTGGCTAAACAAAAGCAACGTCGCTTCCATCGCTAACGATCGTATCAGTTTGTAACCGATTCAAGAAATTGGGATCTTACAAATTGTTAATATTTGTCACATAATGTCAGGCTCTAGGGGCTTGGCATTATTTTTTGCAATTCGGTCAAACATTCTTTGCATCATTGAGAGCGACGGATTTCTGAGCAGTCTAGACGGCTCAAATTTTGTGTAATGTTCCACGCCGCTTCAACCAGCAGAGGAGACAAGAAGATCATCAAAATCATCCCCGGTGACCCGTGAAGCAGCCGCACATCAGCAGGGCTAAACCCAAACCAGCCATCATTAAGCGGTGTAAATTCTGCCCAACCCCAAAGCGCTTAAGCCTTTGCGATAGGCGATCGAAGTTTTGTCGGCGCGAATGTGTGCCTCAGCGACCAACTCAAGCGGCAAGTCTTCAGGATATTGTGCCTCTACCACCTCTTTGTCTTCAGCAAACACCTGGTAATTAAATTCATACACAGGTTCGAGCGGCATTTCACGATCGAAGTTCCGGCAAATTGGGCAAAAGACGCGG
>JBBRMC010001141.1:0-1117 GCA_038231055.1 Leptolyngbyales cyanobacterium | reverse complement strand
TGGTTCGGCCAAGCCGGTGAGCTACAGCCAGCGCAATCACGCTATCGTTGTCAAGCATTTCCATCCTTTGTAGTTCAACAGCCGGCCTAACCCGCCAATGAACCCGGACTGCCTACGGCAGCCGGTTATTGGCAACGTTAGCCATCAGATGAACCGCCTTTGCATACTCGCCGACATTGCAGGACGCGCAATGTTGTCAACGACAGGAAGTCCGAGAACAGTAGGCGGAGCCGTAGCCATCGACTCGACCCAACTGAACGGCCTTCGTCTTGAAATGCACGGATTACCGAAATGGGGGTCCTGTGACTATGATACGGCTGAACACGTAGTAGATATTTTGGAATCGCAAGCAATTGCAGTTGCCATAGTAAGCATTGATCGTGATACTGATTCGTGGAGACGTTTCGAGCAAGACGCGCTTGTATTTCACGAGGCCATTATTAAGACCTCAAGAAAAATCGCGGGCTGGGCAAAACCTACGAACCTCCTGAAGTTTATTCTGCTTAGCTCAGCGTGCGCAGCTGCAACTGGCCATGCGCTTGGCAGCGATAGGCGAAAGCGAATAGTGAGTGCAAATGGGCTCCAATTGATCGAGACCAATGTCATTTGCGATCAGGAGGTTGAAGGTCAGGAAAACCTCGACGTTTTCACCTCCTTTTGGAGTGACCAGAAAATTCCAAAGAGGCGTTTAGCAGCAGCCGGATTCGAAATGATCACTGAGTCAGTCGTCGTCACTACTGACATCGCCGAGCCAGCACTCTTATTGGCAGACTATGTGGCGGGGCTAGGTTTGGCTGCAACCTTAGATAGTGTTGGTCGTCTGCCTTTGCCACTGTCACAGGATTTGGCAGTAAAGCTGTTGAACAGACTGAAAGCTAGGGGCAAGTTGATCGCGCAAGATCAAAGTTTTGATATCTCATACGACGACATTTTCAAAGACGTCATGGTTAGAGCGCGGCAAATAGCTGATGGCTAACCATTCGCTCAACCGGACATTTTGCGGCGTGGGGCAATTGGGCTTCATTTCATTCTCGCCCATTTGCCCTGCGCCGCAAAATGCCGGTTAGCTCAAACGTTAGGCGTCACAACCCCCACCCCACTCCCCAATGCAAATCGA
>JBBRMC010001140.1:0-1118 GCA_038231055.1 Leptolyngbyales cyanobacterium | reverse complement strand
TTCGTGGGGCAGATGGCGAACCGCTTCCGGGCACCGAGATTCAAATTGTAGACCCCGAAACCCGCAAACCCCTTCCGGGAGGACAACGAGGACTCGTCTTAATTCGCGGTCCGCAGGTCATGCAAGGCTATTACAACAATCCCACCGCGACGGAAAAAGCGATCGACGCGAATGGCTGGTTTGACTCTGGCGATTTGGGCATGGTGACAGCCGACAACAATTTGATTATTACTGGACGTGCCAAAGATACGATCGTCCTTACCAACGGCGAAAACATTGAGCCACAACCGATCGAAGATGCCTGTTTGCGAAGTCCTTATATCGATCAAATCATGGTGGTAGGACAGGATCACAAAGTGTTGGGGGCATTGATTGTTCCTAATCTAGAAGCGTTAGAGAAATCGGCTCTCGTTCAGTCTGGGACAGCGCTTGATCTCAATAGCTCACCGATTCAAGATTTGTTTCGGCAAGAATTAAATCGATTGGTGAAAGATCGTCCGGGCTATCGTCCTGAAGATCGAATTGGCACCTTCCGGCTGCTGCCAGAACCGTTTACGATCGAAAACAACCTCCTGACCCAAACCCTGAAAGTTCGTCGCAATGTCGTGATGGATCGCTACCAAGGTATGATTAACGAGATGTTCGATTGATGCAGGATCGTTCTCCAGCAACTCGTTGACCTCTCTCAAACTTCTCTGAATACAGCATTTATGGACGACTCAAAATCTCATTTGTTATTGCAGCGAAATGTCAACGTCAAAGCGATCGTGACCCACCGTTGGAAAGAAGAAGCCCAACAACAACTTCAGTCACAACTCAATCAGATTGACAGCCAGTTGCAGCAGCTAGAAATGCAATTGCAGCAGGTCGTCTCTGAGATGCAGCGACAAACCATTCAACCCCCCGGACCTGAAGCCGTTCAGCAAATCGAAGGAGTCAGAACTCAGTTTAACCAGCGCAAAAGCGAACTGTTAGAACAAAAAAATCAGCTTCTCCAACAGCTTCAGCAAGTGCAAATGTTAGAACTCAATCAAGAAGTTAGTCAAGGGCAGGTCAACAGCACCTTTCGCATTGAGCCGGGTGACAATCTGATCGAGAAGATGCAAGTCGAAATTCTT
>JBBRMC010001139.1:0-1125 GCA_038231055.1 Leptolyngbyales cyanobacterium | reverse complement strand
TAACTGATGTTACGCGATGAAAGGTTTTCAGGCAGACTTGACAGATGAATGCTGAACATTTCGACCTTTACACCGACTATTTAATTAGTTCTCCAGGCGGTCCAACAACGGCGACAGGCTTGTCGGCTTTGCTTGATGGGCAGTTGAGTCACGATCAAGTGACTCGATTATTAGCCTCCGAACCCAAAAACAGCGCGGACTTGTGGAAGATCGTCAAGCCGTTGGTTCGCAGCATCGAATCCCCCGAGGCGACCATCAGTATTGATGACAGCATCAGCGAAAAGCCCTACACCGATGAGAACGAGATCATCGCCTGGCATTGGAGCCATAGCTTTGAGCGTCACGTCAAGGGGCTGGAATTCCTGACCGCCTTCTATCAAGTCGAGGGAGTCTCGCTGCCGATTGCTTTCGATCTTGTCGAAAAGAATGAACCGTACGTTGATGCTAAAACGGGCAAGACCAAACGGCGCAGCCCGATCACCAAAAATCAGCGTTACCTGATGCTGTTGCGCGTCGCGGTTCATAACCAGGTGCAATTTCGTTATGTGCTCAACGATGTCTGGTTCGCCTCCGCCGACAATATGAAGTATGTCAAAACCACGCTCAAGAAGGACTTTATTATGCCGCTCAAAAGCAATCGCAAAGTCGCCTTGAGTCAAAACGGGGAACGCAGCGGTCGTTACCTGGCAGTCAGCACGCTGGATTTACCTGCAAACACAACCTGTCAAGTTTGGTTGGAGTGCGTGCCATTTCCGGTACTTCTGATCAAACAGGTCTTCACAAACGACGATGGTTCGACAGGCATCCGTTATCTGGTGACCAGCGACTTGACGCTCTCGTATGACCAAATCGCGAAGCTCTTCCAAAAACGGTGGGGCATCGAGGTCTATCACAAATCGCTCAAACAGAATGCGTCGTTGGAGAAATCTCCGACGCGCACCGAAACCACTCAAC
Organism: Leptolyngbyales cyanobacterium; assembly: GCA_038231055.1. GTDB lineage: Bacteria > Cyanobacteriota > Cyanobacteriia > Leptolyngbyales > Leptolyngbyaceae > Phormidesmis_A. The sequence goes on along the minus strand of JBBRMC010001139.1, from coordinate 171 downwards.
GCAATCACTTGTTCGCCAGCTTGTGCGCCTACGTCAAACTGGAACGACTCAAGATCAAAACCAAACTGAGCCACTTTGCTTTGAAATCCAAGCTCTATCTCTCGGCGGTCAAGTCCGCCTACTCAGAGCTTGTCAAACTCAAAGAGCAATTGGCCACCGCGTAACATCAGT
>JBBRMC010001138.1:0-1126 GCA_038231055.1 Leptolyngbyales cyanobacterium | reverse complement strand
GTGCACAGTCGATACCACGAGCCACGAGGAAGAACACCCGAAGAGGGATGTGGTCGCCGCAAAGGAGCGGCATCGTATTCCGGAGTAAAAATTACACCATTAGAATCGAAGCGCCGATGCATTTTCGTTTATAGTATGAGGGAGAGCTGAGTTTGTTGGAGTTGCCATTCTTCGTGCCTCCGACGCGCGCTCCAGAAACGGCAGATCAAACCAGCCAATCTCGCCGCGAGAAAGGCCGTTGGGAAAATCACGTTTACTCTCCTGCATCCAAAAGAGTTGCAAGAGGTCAAGAGATTGATGGTGCATGACGGGATTGTGCGAGTACATGATAGGAGGCAGCCCGACAACCACTTCAACGATTGCGCTGGCGATGCGTCTCCACCGGGGCTGCATATTTCACTATAGATCAGGAAGTACAAAGTAATTTTTCATCTCAGTTTACTATAGAAGAGAAAGTACTAAGCAATTTGCTAAACTTTAGCAAATTGCTAAAGTTTAGCAATTTACTTAAGCAAATTGCTATTATTTAGCAAATTGCTTAAGAGAGTCATTAGCAATTTGCTTAATTGCCTGAAAGGTCATTAGCAATTTGCTTAGGGAGCTGGCGCGTTTCGTGTCACTCAGACATTACGAATAAAAATCGAGCCAGCAACGTAACCGCCAAGCGCCGGGAGGGCAAAGAAAAAGTCTTCATTCACGACTGTATGACTCCCGTTCCGGACCCTCCTGTAAATCAAATTCATATGGATTCACTGTCAAGGCGGTCGCAATCTCGCCGGGAAGAAAAAAATCGAATTAATGTGTCCTAATTATATTTTCCGGGTTCTTTTTCGTATTGACCAGACAGTCGCTCACAGTCAACACCAGCATAGAGACCATGATCCAATCGCTCTTCCTCGTTTCTGCCACCGGCCAGGTTCTAATCGAACGGCACTTTCGGGGCGTCGTCACCGAGCGCGCAGTTTGTGCGTACTGGATGACGGTTGGAGAGACGCAAAAAGCGCATCATAATCCTGTTATGGAAGTCCCGTCGGATCGTCAAGGAACTCTGTACGTCATCTCTGTACGACGTGACGGACTGAGCTATCTCGCGGTCTGCCCTTCAGAAGTTAGCCCTTTGACCGTT
>JBBRMC010001137.1:0-1127 GCA_038231055.1 Leptolyngbyales cyanobacterium | reverse complement strand
GAGATTGTGAAAGGCATTGTTAGTGAAGCACAACTGCTAACCGTCGTGACCGAATCGCTGCGGCGATCGCCCACCCTTCACCTAGAAACTGACATGCGGGCGCTCTATAACCCAACCCGTATGGATGTGATTGCAAAAGCCACAAACAACCTCGTTGCTGCGATTCAAAGCACTTGTCCCAATTGTGCCTATCCCGGCTTTGAGCCAGTCGAATATCAGCCCGGTCTGCCCTGCGCCCTGTGCCATTTCCCAACAGATCTCACCCGCGTCATCATTTATCACTGCCAGCACTGCGAGTTTCGCCAAGAAAAACTGTTCCCCGATGGCATCGAAGCAGCAGATCCCGCACAATGTCCATACTGCAATCCTTGATGTCGTTTCTATAGAAGCGACATTAGGATCTTATGCAGTTTCAACTCATCCTGTCTAACTACTTTATGCAACAGAACGGAGCAAAACCTATCATCAGGCTTACCTTGCATCGCCGTCGGTCGATACATCAACGTTAGTCTAGATCTTGAAAGTCAAGCTCGACCTCGAACACGAGCATTCAATTCAACTGTCAAGCTAAATCTGAGCAACGATTTTATAAATAGCACGAGTAATTACTTTTAGTTCTGAAGGTTGAATAATGTAAGGCGGCATTGTATAGATCAGTCGCCCAAACGGACGTAACCAGACCCCCTCTTCTACAAAGCGCGGCTGTATCACTTGCATATTCACTGGCTCGTGCAACTCCACCACCCCGATCGCTCCTAACACCCGCACGTCCTTCACTGCCGCCAAACTCCGGCAGGGTTCCAATTCGGCTTTGAGCTGGGATGCAATTCCTCGGATTGTGGATTGCCAATCATAACTTTCCAGCAAGACTAAATTTTCTAAAGACACCGCACAGGCTAAAGGGTTTGCCATAAACGTTGGACCGTGCATAAAGACCCCTGCCTCACCCGCTGCAAAACTCTCACTAATCTCCCGCGTCGTCAGAGTGGCTGCGAGGGACATAAACCCGCCAGTCAGCGCCTTGCCTACACACAGAATGTCTGGGCATACCGTTGCGTGTTCACAGGCAAACATTTTGCCCGTGCGACCAAACCCCGTAGCAATCTCATCTAAAATCAGCAGAACAT
>JBBRMC010001136.1:0-1129 GCA_038231055.1 Leptolyngbyales cyanobacterium | reverse complement strand
GGTAGTTTTCCTTCTCTAGATAGTGTTCCTAACAATTCGAGGAATGTTTGGACAGATAAACGCCATGTCACTCCCGCGTTGCACACGGTTGGAAAAACGGAACCCGCAACAGATCGAGCGGAAACATTTAACGCTGCCAACCGGGATTAAGCGGTTAGCCCGCAAAACGATTTGTTGTTCCGGGTCGATGGCGATACACAATGTGGTCATCGGACGATTCATCCATCGGATCGCCTTTGGACTATCCATTTAGACCCAAACAACGTGTTTGAGACGTTATCCCGTAGGAGCTTAATTAGTGATTGAATCTTGAGGCTTGAGCAACCAAACTCCGGTGTAAGTCATTCCTGAGTCGTCAGGCTGCACGAGTAGAAAGTGCAATCCCTGACTGGCTTGCTTGCGCTCTTCATAGATTCGAGCAGCAGATTTAACTTCAGGATCATCGAAGGTGGCAACAATCCACCGATCGACTGCTCCTGCTTCTAAAATTAAGCCATCGGGGGCACCTGAGATTGCTGTGAGCGCGATTGGGTGAGCCGTCTGCAACCACCTAGCTAATAACAGAGATCGCCGTCCTCCATCAATCACTACACCAGGAACTCTGACCGTTGATGCGAGTCCTAGCTTGACGGGCATTAAATCGTCGGGCATCTCTAACACCGGAATCATTCGCCCTGTAAACGCTTCAGAAAGCTCGATCGCAGATAACGACGCAAAGCGCCAGCGTTCACCCCAAAGATTTTCAGGCAACGGTTGAGGAGGATTTCTCATAGATCAAAAACAGAATTAACAACTCTACCGTTCACACTTTACTCCTCATTGGTAATTCAAAAATCGCAGTTCTGTGGTCATCTCAATATAAGTCAGAAAATACAGCACTAATGGTTTGAATGACACTATCCTTAACATCAAAAATCATGCGATTCTAATGACTAAAACAGTAGGACTTACGTTCGTTTGCCCTTGTATTCAACGACTCGGAAAGGAATAGAAATAGACCAAACCCTAAACGAAAACGCCACAGCAGGAATATACATCCATTTCAATACAAAAAAGTCAAACCTATAAATCTCAGTAGACTATTTAGAACGATCGCTAAATCAAATCGGCAAATATCAACGCGATCGCT
>JBBRMC010001135.1:0-1130 GCA_038231055.1 Leptolyngbyales cyanobacterium | reverse complement strand
GGAGCGCTTGATGAAATTCTACGAACTGCGGCACGGCGAGCTTTGCAAAGTGGACACTCACACATTGATGTCTCCCTGTTGAGCCAAGTAGCGCTGGAGTACAAGTGAAATGATGCCTTCTGAAAGCTGGGTGTTTCGAGTCGTTCCCCATTCTGACGAAAGTTTAGGTCATTTTCTGGGACGGTTTCGTCGTGCCAATGAATTGAGCTACAGAGCGATCGCCGCGCACTTGGGCGTGCGCGAGGCGTGGGTGCAGGACTGGGAAATCCCGTCACGGCGGCGCAATCCCACCGAGCTTCAACGGATTGCCTTATCGAAATTAGTCGAGGTGAGTCCAAAGCAACTGGTAAAAATGGTGCCGCCCACGCCTCTGCATTTGCAAACGCGCCTCTGTGCAGTGTGTTATGGCGAAACGCCCGTCCATCGATCGACGTGGCAACGGGCAAAAACGAATGGGTGCGAGCGTCATGCCCTTCGCCTCTTATCCGCATGTCCGGTCTGCGGCACCGATTTTCGGACTCCTGCCTTCTGGGAGGACGGACGCTGTGAACCGTGTGGTTTGTTATTCAATCAGATGCAAACCCATCAGCAGTCAAGTCAGAGGCTGCGGCAATCGCCAGGGCTCGGTTCCCAGTCCAAAGACTTAGACAGTGGTCAACAGTAACTTGATCGCCCAAATAATCTCTCTGCCCGCGATCGGCTCATGGGTTTGTTGAAACTGCTGCTTGAGGTGTTTGAACAAGGTTTCCTGCTCCAAGACATGGGCAGAGTAAGCCCACTGACCGGGTGTGAGACGGCGCGAGATAGTGGCACGATCCAGGGCAATTTTATCGGTGTTGAGTGCGAGGCAGGCTGTAAAGAAGGCAGGTTGGAGCACCTGAATTTGCTTTTCAATCGCTCGTAGCTGAACCCGGAGTTCAATCATGGCATCGATGATCTCGGTTGGGTTGAGTAAATCAGTTGACGGAGAGAGGGTTGGCTTCAAGGTGTCTTCTTGTTTCATCGACATGGAGTTTTCTAGAGTTCAGCCATCAGAGTTTAATGATCTCAGAAATGCTGCGCCCTTTGTGAACACGGTTGTGACGTTCACCGAGACCATGTTCGCGATGGTGCTGATGAATCCTCTCACT
>JBBRMC010001134.1:0-1133 GCA_038231055.1 Leptolyngbyales cyanobacterium | reverse complement strand
TGAAACCCCAGGAATTACCTGATTGCAATACTGGGAACCCTACAGGCGTAAGGTTTTTTGGATAACTATGACTCCCCTCGACTTGAGCCACGACGATCGGCAACGCCTTGATGATGCAGCCGCGCTCCGATTTCACGAAGTGTTTCCCCTACCAAAAGATGCGATCGTGTTATTCACGCTGGACGGACGGTTGCTGATCACAGTCGCTCTGGCAGTGCATGTCGATGATTTGATGGACGATCTCGTTTTGTTAAGACAAATGGCTAGCTTCATTTTTGGCACAGACGATGTTGCGATTTGGTTCTGTGGTGTAGAAGTTTGGCACAGCAAAGCGGAGTCTGACGTAATATCAGAGATATCAACCCTACCGATGAAGAACATGAGTGCAGCCATTCTTGAACGCCCCACAGAAACAACCGCCGTTGTAGTGGATTCAGTCACCCCGATCGATAACCTTGCTTCAGAGATGGCAGCGATCACGGGTCGTCCGATCGACGAATGGCGATCGCTAATCCTCAATAGCAGCCCCGCATTATTTGTGTCAGTCGCGACAGCAGAAGCCTTACTCGATCAGCAAATCGGACAGCTACAGGCGATGAAAGATCGGCTCAAATCTTCAGGCAGTCAGGCGCAGAATGGCAACGGTAGAAAGCCAGCCACAGAGAAAGCAGCCACCAGGAAGCCAGCCACCAGAAAAGCAGCAGCCCAAAAGCCAGCAGCCCAAAAGTCGCCAGCACAAAAGCTAGAAGGACGAAAGCCACGGGCAAAAAAAGCAGCCGCGTCGTGAACCATGCGACCTGTGACGTTTGCAGGTTAGCGGCTCCAGGATACGAGATCTACAATTTCTATCGCTCAATCGATTGGAAGAAAGTTATCTGTCAGTGTTCATCCTCGGAGCCAATCAAGACGCACACGCGCAGATCTATCAACGCCAGCGAGATCGGTTTACCGTTGCTGCAATCTCTGCCATCCGACGATAGGGATCTTCATCAGCCACAATTTGAAATTGATTTGTCGTCATAGCCTTAGTCTTTATCAAGTCATTCCGCAGTGCCTTAATTTCAGCAATCAGCCCCCCTTCTGATGACAAGGACGACGAAGCCATCCCTTTAGGCAGCGACACGCCGACAGAG
>JBBRMC010001133.1:0-1137 GCA_038231055.1 Leptolyngbyales cyanobacterium | reverse complement strand
TCGGTTGCTTTGATATTCAAACCTTCGATGCTGACCAGCACGTTAGGAACAAGAAGGTTCATTTCAGCGATGATTTGCAAACTTAGCCCTCGAACCGCAGCCGTACCGCAAGCTTTTCTATTGATAACGTCTTCAACGGTTTCCATGAATTATTGCTCCTAAAATACTGAGGCGGATCATTTTCGACTTGCTGGAGCGTTGTTGTATCGACCTAATTTTGAGTGTTGTGCATCAGTAACAAGAGATGCAGCAGAGACACTCACTCGGAAACTGCGAACCTAGAGAACCTTCAAGTATTCATCGGCGATCGCTGCAATTTGGTTAGCACGGTCACTACCATTAATGATTTCTCTAGCGCCAACAAAGTCATTACCGATGTGATCATCGAGATTGACACTTGTGAAACTGCCATCGCGCATTCCTTGAACCAGGATTTTGGCGGCGATCTCAGGTTCCATTACCCTTTCTGGGTTGCTAACGATATCGATGCCTAATCTGCTCTTCCACTCTGTGTAGTTTTTGCGTCCAGTCAATTGCACAAATCCTCGTCCCTTAAACAGTGGACCATCTCCAGCCCGATCGTTTCCTAAATCATCTCGCCACTCATAGTCCCATCCACTCGCAAACTCTTCCATCCATTCCCCCAGATGAGACTCATGTTCTGCGGTAGCTAAGATGTAAGCGATCTGAGCCAGGTTTATGACTCCGTTGTGATTGCACTCTTGCAAAATCATCGGGACTGAGCCACGGGCAAAGGCTCGAATAGTAGGAAACGGAATCGATCGCACAATGGCATCAATGTTTAGAGTGCCTGAACCTACTGTGATTGTGGGTGAAGGTGGAGAAGAAGCTGGAGCAGTTTTTACAGGTGTTTTCAGCAAGGCTGACCAAGTGCCATCTCCTACAATTCCATCTACAACGAGACCATTGTTTTTTTGGAAACGTTTTACAGCGTCTTCTGTATTCGTGCCAAACTTCCCATCTTGAGGTGGTGGAAATCCTAAAGCCTGCTGAAGTTTCTTAACATCATTCTCAAACTGGGGAAAATTGATTCCATCATTCAGACGGAGCATGGGAAGTTGAATCGCTGAGGCTTGGGTAGTTGTCATTGTTTATTCCTTTTGCATTACAAGTAAG
>JBBRMC010001132.1:0-1144 GCA_038231055.1 Leptolyngbyales cyanobacterium | reverse complement strand
GCAAATAGACGGGTATTCATCCAGGGGCAGAAATTGGGCAGACAAGCGCTGATCAGTACGCCAAAATTGACCGCGAAAGCAGACTAAATAAATCCAAATCGCTAGGGAGAGTAGCGCTAATCCTGCAAAAATCTCACTCATTATTGTGGAAGGTTGGTTGCTATCTTGCAAATTCTTGATTGTAGAACGCAAAATACAAAGACTGTGGTTTTTGGGGTGTAACGATGCAACGGATTAGGGTTACGTCTTCTCAATTGGATGGGGCGATCGCTGCCAGCCAAGATTATTTGCTTTCCACTCAAACCCCTAAAGGCTATTGGTGGGCAGAACTTGAATCAAATGTGACGATGACCGCAGAAGTCGTCTTGCTGCACAAGATTTGGGGCACTAATAAAGCCCGCCCGATGCCCAAGGCAGAGAAGTTTTTACGATCGCAGCAGCGCGATCACGGCGGTTGGGAACTGTTCTACGGGGATGGCGGCGAACTCAGCGTCACCGTTGAGACTTACATGGCGTTAAAGCTGTTGGGGGTCTCGATCGACGATCCGGCAATGATAAAAGCAAGAGCATTTATTCTGGCGCGGGGCGGCGTAGCTAAGACTCGCGTGTTTACCAAGTTTCACCTGGCGTTAATCGGCTGTTATCCCTGGAGCGGATTGCCGTCGATTCCGCCCGGATTGATGTTGTTGCCCTCATTAAAGCTAGAGCTTCCGAATCCGTTTGGCTCAGAGCCATTGATTTCAACCTCGACGTTTAGCATTTATGAACTGTCTAGCTGGGCGAGAGGCAGCACTGTTCCGTTAATGATTGTGTTCGATCGTAAGCCCGTTTTTCTCGTCGATCGTCCCATTACGCTCGACGAACTCTATGTAGACGGAATCACCAACACGAACTTTGATCTACCTCGCAAATCAGATTGGACAGATGTGTTTGTTGACTTAGATAAGGTCTTCAAATTTGCCGAAGAGTGGAACTTGATGCCCTTTCGGGAAGCAGGACTCAAAGCCGCAGAACAGTGGATTTTAGAACGACAAGAAGCGTCTGGCGATTGGGGCGGCATCATTCCTGCTATGTTGAATTCCCTGTTGGCGTTGCGTTGCTTAGAATATGACGCGGCTGATCCGATCGTTGAACGGGGTTTAAG
>JBBRMC010001131.1:0-1151 GCA_038231055.1 Leptolyngbyales cyanobacterium | reverse complement strand
GGGGTTAAAAAAATGAAGCTTCTTCCTCAGGATAGAGGCAGATTAAAGGCAACTTCTGGAAAGGTTAAAATAATGTCCAGTCAATCAGCGCCTCTCATAGAACTCAATGCTTGTTGAAAGTGAAATGCAATTAAAACAAACATCTGTTATCATTTCCAGAGTCGCTGTTTAATTTGTGATCTGGCACACAGCATTTAACTACCCAAGTGATAGTCTTGAGTTAAGCTTTAGGTTTTGATGCCGTTCACGAGTTTAGATTGCAGAGTTATAGAAGGCTCAAACAGTCGCTCTATTAAGTAGGTGTGAGGAGAATGTTCATGTTTAAACTTTTGTTGAATTCGTTAGTCATCAGTCCGGCGGTTTTGGGTACTGCTCTAGCCTTTGCTTCAGGCGCGATCGCCGCAGAAAAGCCGGTGGCTGCTATCGAATCTAGACCTCAAGAAATCGCGGCACTCGCTGCTCCTTCTGTTAATGCTGAAACCCTTCAAGTTTCTGCTGTTGAAGCAAACCAACCTAAGCTAGAAGTCTCTGCAAAATTAGCAGAGACCCAAGCAGACAAGATCGCTCCGGTTCAATTGGCTCAGGTTCCTGCTGCACCCAGTTCTGAAACAGATTCGATCAATCAAATCAACCGTTACAGCCGTGAAGGAAAGTCTGGCGCGTCGGTTGGGCAGGTTACTTCTGTGTCTCAACTGTCTGACGTTCGACCCACAGATTGGGCATTCCAAGCTTTGCAATCTCTGGTTGAGCGCTATGGCTGTATTGCAGGCTATCCCGACAAGACCTATCGTGGAAACCGCGCTTTAACCCGCTTTGAGTTTGCGGCAGGTTTGAACGCGTGTCTCGATCGTGTCAATGAATTAATTGCAGCTTCAACGGCTGACCTGGTTAAGAAAGAAGACTTGGCAACCCTGCAAAAGCTGCAAGAAGAATTTGCAGCGGAATTAGCAACCTTGCGGGGTCGTGTCGATGCTCTAGAAGCTCGTACTTCAACGTTAGAGAAGCAGCAGTTCTCTACAACCACTAAGCTAGCGGGTGAAGCGATTTTTGCTGTCACCGACGAATTTGGGGTCAGAGGCACGGGTGGCAACAACACTGTGTTTCAAGACAGGGTTCGTCTTGCGTTGAATACCAGCTTCACAGGTAAAGAT
>JBBRMC010001130.1:0-1152 GCA_038231055.1 Leptolyngbyales cyanobacterium | reverse complement strand
GGTGAAAAAATGCGGCAGGCGCTGAGAGAAGTAAATCTCACAGCCGATCAAAAAACCAAAATTCAGGACATTCTTAAAGCTGCGTATCCGCGTCCGCAAGGAACCCAAAGTCAGAAAGGAGATCAAAAGAGCTAATTAGCACATCTATTGCAATAGATGTCAGTCCGTGTCTGAAAAGTTTATGACCCGCGTTCGGCAGATATAGAGGATTTTATGGTTGACGACGTTCATAATCAAACTCAAAACGACGCTCCGGGTGAGGTGTTTGATGACCTAGCTCAGAGCGGCGAACCAACGCAAACCGTTCTGTCAAAGCGACGAATTGGATTATTTCTGGGAGGCGTGCTGTTGCTGGGCGGATTGGGTTTTTTGGGGATGCGATCGATGGCTGCAAAACCCGATAAATCAGCCGGACGCAATGTCAGACAGCAAGTGACTCCTGTGACTGTCGCTGATGTCAGCCAGAGGACAGTTCCCGTTCAGTTGAAAGCGATCGGCAATGTGCAAGCCAACTCAACGGTGTCGGTTACACCCCAGGCGACTGGACGCATTACGGGCGTATTTTTTCAGAAAGGGCAAGAGGTGAAAAAGGGGCAACTGCTGTTTACGCTCGACGATCGCACTCAAACTGCCTCGATTCAGCAAGCGCAGGGAACCGTAGCCAAAAGCCAAGCGCAAGTGCAACAAGCTAGAGCCACCCTTGCCAAAGACCAAGGACTCGTTGAACAAGCTAGAGCGACCCTTGCCAAAGACCAAGGTGCTGTCAAACAGGCGATCGCAACCCTGGAAAAGGATCAGGCACAGGCACAGTTTGCTCAAGCACAGAGTCAACGCTACGAAAATCTCTATAAGCAAGGAGCCATTAGTCAAGATCAGGCGCAGCAATATGCAACCAATAGCCGATCAATTGCAGCAACGCTACAGGTTGATCAAGAAGCGATCTCGAATGCTCAAGCCGTGGTGAAAAGTGATGAAGTGGCGATTCAAAATGCTCAGGCAGTAGTGGAAGGCGATCGGGCAGGTATCGAAAATGCTCAGGCAGGCGTGAGCGCTGACAGTGGCGCGTTGAACAGCGTGCGGGTGGAATCGTCATATACCAAAATTTATGCGCCGATCGACGGTCGTGCGGGCAATATTTTGGTGACAGAAGGG
>JBBRMC010001129.1:0-1153 GCA_038231055.1 Leptolyngbyales cyanobacterium | reverse complement strand
CGTTTAGGGCTTAATCTCTATACTGAGATTGCTCACTAACTTGACTGAGTGTAACTTGATGAAGACCCGCCATAACTTTAGTCGAAATCGCCCTTTCAACTCAGCATTCTCAAAACACTGGGCTGAGGCGCTGGTGATTGCGAGTGTTTTGCTGGTGCTCATCGCGACGCTATTTCCGTTTGATTTCACCCCCAGTGATTTGCGTCTTCAAGCAATCATTCGCAGTTTTTTTTCGCATCCTAGTAATCTTAGTGATTTGGTAGGGAATGTCATTCTCTTTCTACCGTTTGGCTTTGGATTAGCCCATTTAACCCGACAAGAAGGCTTTAATGGGTTGGGAACCGTTCTAATTGTGTCTCTGGTCAGTAGCGCCTTATCGCTCACAGTAGAAACCTTACAGGTCTTTCTACCCTCCCGCAGTTGTAGCGTGATTGATATCTGCACGAATACGACCGGAGGATTTTTAGGCGCGATCGCATTTCTAATCTGGCAAGCAACTGCGCCGGGGCGAGCGCCCGAACTTGCAGGCTTTCTGAGGCAGTGGTTTTCAAAACGAACTCTGTCGGTTGCGATCGTCCTCTGGGTGATGTTCACAGCTTTAGTGATTTTTAACACTCAACAAGCAACTACCTTTAGAAACTGGGATACTGAGTTTCCGCTTCTTTTGGGCAACGAACGCACTGGCAATCGACCCTGGGCAGGGACAATCTCAACTGTTGAAATCTCCGATCGTGCGAGTTTGCCCTCAGAAGTGGCTGAAGTCTTTCAGCATCAAGGCTTCATCTCGAAAGAGTCTCTAGTAGCTGCTTACCACCTCAATGGGCAAGGAGATTACTCTGATCAAACGGGACATTTACCTGATCTCGTCTGGGTAGGAAAGACATCAGCACCGTCTGAAGGCGCATTGTTGACATCAAAGCGTTGGTTATCCACCCAAAAGCCTGCCAGGGTGTTAGCCGAAAAGCTGAAGGAGACTTCTGAATTTACGTTGAGCACGATCATCGCCACGGCTAACCCCACTCAATCAGGACCTGCCCGTATCATCTCCATGTCAGACGATTCATTTCGGCGCAACTTCACGCTAGGTCAAGAAAAAACCGACCTTGTATTTCGACTACGAACTCCCATTACAGGCACCAATGGAACGAATCCT
>JBBRMC010001128.1:0-1154 GCA_038231055.1 Leptolyngbyales cyanobacterium | reverse complement strand
TTGGTACTACGATCGGATCTGTCGGGCAATCCTACCTTTCTTGAGTTGCTGAGGCGTGTTCGAGAAGTTTCTCTAGAAGCCTATGATCATCAAGACTTACCCTTTGAGAAGCTGGTAGAGGAATTAGATCCCGATCGCGATCTTAGCCACAATCCTCTATTTCAAGTTGCTTTTGCGCTTCAAAATGCTCCTATGCAGTCATTAGAACTGCCGGGGTTGATGCTGCAACCTGCACCCCTCGAAACAGGCAGCACCCGGTTTGATCTAGAGGTTCATCTGTGGGAACCAACCCACGGGCTGCGAAGCCTCTGGCAATCCCAGGAAGGCTTGAGCGGTTTTATTTCTTATAGTACGGACTTGTTCGATCGGGACAGAATCAGTCGCCTGGTCGGACATTTCCAAACTTTATTAGAAGGCATTGTCGCCAATCCTGATGCTCACCTGTCAGATCTGCCGCTACTCACCCCCACCGAACATCGGCAAATTTTGGTCGAATGGAACCAGACTGACACACAAGCCATAAACCACGATTGTTTTCATCAGATTTTTGAAGCGCAGGTTCGCTCGGTGCCAGAGGCGATCGCCGTTGTGTCAGAACAGGGATCGCTCACCTATCGAGAACTCAATCAGCAAGCCGATCGTTTGGCACAAACCTTGAGACAGATAGGCGTTCAACCCGATTCTTTCGTTGGGTTATGTGTCGATCGCTCTGCCGATCTGGTGATCGGAATTCTAGGGATTCTCAAAGCCGGAGGAGCCTATGTGCCCCTTGACCCAAATTATCCCAGCGATCGACTCGATTTTATGTTGACCGATACGCAAGTTTCGATTTTGCTAACGCAATCTTGGTTAGTTGAGTCGCTGCCAGCATCATCCGCAAAGCTACTTTGCTTGGATCAATCCTTACCGTCAAATCTGGAACACCAAGCGATACCCGCTCCAACTCCTGATCAGCTTGCCTATGTGATTTATACCTCTGGTTCCACGGGCACGCCCAAAGGAGTTCTCTTATCTCATCGTGGCTTGTGTAACGTCGTTGAGGCACAGCAGCAAGTCTTTCACCTATCTCGCAACAGTCGAGTTCTTCAGTTCAGTTCCCTTAGTTTTGATGCGTCTATTTTCGAGATTGCTCTAGCATTTGGCTGTGGTGGCAC
>JBBRMC010001127.1:0-1160 GCA_038231055.1 Leptolyngbyales cyanobacterium | reverse complement strand
TTAAGCGGGCATTCCGAAAATTTGTGAAGCGCGATATTGATCTTCAAAAACGTATTGAAGACACTCTTCAACAGATGGAAGCAGACGTATTTGTGCCAAACTTGGGTACTCACAAATTGAGTGGTAAACTCGACGGTTTCCAGTCTTGTTCTTGCGGCTATGACTGTCGCATCGTTTTTTCAATTGAGCAAGATACTGCATCAGATGGTGAAGTTATTGTGCTGCTTGATATTGGAACACATAATGAGGTTTATTAAGTCTGTTGAAAGTTGTGGCAGCATAACAATTCGCTTGGAGTGGTCTGTCGAAATCTTTTGGTATTGGGTTCAAAGTTGTTTGCAGGCACTGACCGCAACCGTTAGACCTCTGTGTAACAAGGATTATTCCTAGAGACGTTATGCGAATTGATTGGGGAGAGTTGGCGACAGAACTTGGGGCAGGTAATCTACACGGTACTCAGTTGAGCTTAGACGCGATCGAAACACTTCTTGGCGAGGACTTCTTTGCTCAAGCTGTTGAGTGCTGCATCAATTTAGATGAAGGTTGGGGCTTGGCAGGCGCTACTCCATAGTTATCAGTTGCGCTACGATCGGACTCCCTATCTTCAGCGTCACAAAACGATACACTAAAGTTTCGTTGTGTCGGGAGCCACTTCATGAGACATCTCACTCAGACCGTTGTGATCGGGGGCAGCATTGCCGGATTGTTGACCGCACGAGTCTTAGCTGACTTCTGTGACTCTGTAATTGTGGTCGAGAGCGATCGCTTCCCTGACCAACCTGAAAGCCGTAGAGGTGTTCCCCAATCGCCGCAACCCCACGTTTTGTTTACCAAAGGCTATCGGATTCTGGAAGAGTTATTTCCCGGCATCGGAGACGATTTGACCAAGGCGGGTGCCATTCCGATCGATTGGGCGCGTGAGTTTCATTATTTCAATGAGGGAGCCTGGAATCGGCGTGCAGATGAGCCGACAGACATTGCCTCCTTCACCTGCTCGCGTCCTTTATTGGAGTGGGCAATTCGTCAAAGACTAGCGGCTTTTTCGGTTGTCACGTTTGTCGATCGCCATCGCGTTGTCGGACTATTGGCGAACAACGGAAAAGTCACAGGAGTCACATTAGAATCGGTGGCTGGAAAAGCTCGATCGCAGATTTCTGCCG
>JBBRMC010001126.1:0-1160 GCA_038231055.1 Leptolyngbyales cyanobacterium | reverse complement strand
TAAACGGCAAGTTGATCATTTGATGATGGGAAACCCCAGCAATGCAGGAGTTGACCCAAACAATTACCTGTTGCCGAGTTCAGAGAGTCTAGATCAACCTCGACCTTATGTAACGTCTTACAATCGCAGTCGAAATATCCCAAATTGGTCAAGCTGGCAGTTAAACAAATCGTGGCTAGGTGCTTCTCCGCGTCGCAACGATTTTCGTCCCGATCCGACGTTGCCAACGGGTTGGTATCAAGTCCGGTCAAGTGACTATAACACCAGTGGCTACGATCGGGGACACATGACCCCAGCCGCCGATCGTGATAATACTCCTCAAAATATTTCTGCTACATTTCTGATGACCAACATTGTGCCACAAGCACCTGACAACAATCAGGGACCTTGGGCGCAGTTAGAAAATTACAGTCGTGGTTTAGCAGAGCAAGGAAAAGAACTTTACATCATGGCAGGCGGGTATGGAAACACTCGATCGATTGGGAAGGGCAATGTCAAAATTACGGTGCCTGATCATGTGTGGAAAGTAATTGTGGTGATGGACAAACCGGGACTCACCGCAAATGATGTAACTGCAAATACACGAGTGATTGCGGTTGATATGCCCAACCAGCAAGGCATCAAAGCGACAGATTGGCGCAAATATCGAGTCAGCGTTGACTTGATCGAAGAGAGAACGGGCTATAACTTTTTAACCAACGTGCCAGACACGGCGCAGGTGCGAATTGAGGAAAAGGTCGATAAGGTCACTGAGCAGGTTAAATAGCGGCTTAAGTTTCGACGGCTTTTGTGGCGATTCCGGCGAGGTGGCTGTCTGGGGTTTGTCCGACCACATAGATGTCTAAATTAATTTCACCGAGTCGGTAGACTTTGAGGGGATTGAGATGCTGTTTGAGGGTGGCGACAAGCTGCTGATATTGTTTCATCGTCGCAATCTCTTCGTCACCATACCAATCTTGAGGTTGAGTGACGAGTTCAAAAAAGGTGTCTAAATCTTGGGTTTCAACCGTTGTACCAAGCGGGTGCTGGGTGAATTCTAGAAGCTTTTCGTCCGTCAATTTTGCAATAGTTTGATCTGCCCAATAAACGGTTTCAAAGGGATATTCTGATTCACTGATCCATTGCAGGTGATCGATCGCGGTCTGCAAAATTGCTGTGAT
>JBBRMC010001125.1:0-1160 GCA_038231055.1 Leptolyngbyales cyanobacterium | reverse complement strand
GTTGCGGCTTTGGATCAAACTCGCCTCGCTCATCTCAAGTGTTCGGTTGCAACCCTGATTGATGATCTGCATATCACCGATGCAGCAGAGGCAGAGCAAGCTTTTTGGAACAATGAGCAATGGACAGAGCACTTACAGCAGCTTCCGGCTGGCTGCGTTCTGGTAATCGGGTATGCTCCTTCTGTCTTGATGGCTGCCTGTGCCTTAATCGAACAGGGTCAGCTTCAACCTGCATTAGTGATTGCAATGCCGATCGGCTTTAGTCATGCACCTGCCGCAAAGCGGCGATTGATGAAATTAGACGTTCCTTACATCACGATCGAGGGAACGTTGGGCGGCGGATTATTAGCAGCCGTGGCATTAAATGCGCTAGCCGAGTCCCTAATCGAGAAGCCAGACTGCCACTGCTACTTATCCACCTTATGAACCAAAACAGTGAGCCTTATTTTTTGACTCCTCATTCTTCAAATCCACGACACCCGTTGTTGATTTTTCTGCCTGGAATGGATGAAACGGGGAAAGAGTTACTTGACCTTGAGACTAAAAGTTTAACAGCTGGCTTCGATGTCCGTTGCCTGGTTATTCCGCCTCACAATGTTATGACCTGGAAGCAACTCACAGAAACCACGATCGCGCTGATTCAGGCAGAGCTAGAAAGCGTGCCGCAAGAGTCCGTTTATCTCTGTGGTGAATCGTTGGGAGGATGTCTCGCTTTAAAGTTGATCGAACGCGCTCCACGTTTGTTCAAGCGGCTGATTTTAGTGAACTCCGCTTCTTCGTTTCCCCGCGTGGCGTGGCTTAACCAAAGTTCACGGTTGCTTGCCTGGACACCACCGCTACTGTATAAGTTTTCTCCGATCGTCATTCTGTGGTTAACCTCTGCACTAACCCGTATAGCGGTTCCTAGGCTAGTTAAGTACAGTTGATCCTTGTTTAGCAGGCTTTCAGTTCTGAACGTGTACTTCACTTGATCGAGAACTGCTATATTCCGCTTGCAAGGCTTCGCATTCTTTGGAAAGCCGCTCAAGCCGCACCGAAAAAAACGGCTGAGTGTCGGCTGTTGCTATTGAGTGAATTTCGGATCGATGAAACTCAACTTCGTCAGTTCCCCCAGCCTGTTTTGCTGGTTGCAAGTCAGGCTGATCGATTGTTGCCATCCG
>JBBRMC010001124.1:0-1163 GCA_038231055.1 Leptolyngbyales cyanobacterium | reverse complement strand
ATTCAACGTCCCGTGTTTGCGACCGTTTGCTCGATCGTGATCACCCTGTTGGGGATCGCTTGCATTCCGACCTTACCGATCGCCCAATATCCCGACCTTGCGCCGCCCCAGGTGAACGTCACTTCAAACTACGTGGGCGCAAACGCTGAAGTAGTGGAATCGACCGTCACCGATCTTCTAGAGCGGGAATTGAACGGGATTAATGGGGTGAAATACATCAAATCCACGAGTGCCAGCACCGGAACGAGCAATATTGCTTTGACGTTCGATTTAGGACGCGATCAGGATCTGGCAGCCGTCGATGTGCAAAACCGCGTCTCAACCGTGCAGTCACGCTTACCGGGACCTGTGACTCAGACAGGCGTGCAGGTGACAAAAGCCAACAATAACTTCTTGCTGGCGATCGGGCTATATTCCGATCGCGATGAGAAAGCCGGAAAAGATCTCTACGACGATATCTATCTCAGCAACTACGCCGATCTCTATATTTCCGATGCCATTAAGCGAGTCAAAGGCGTAGGCGGCGTACAGATTTTTGGGGAACGCAAATATGCGATGCGACTCTGGCTCGACCCCGAACGATTGGCGAGTCGATCGCTCACGCCTCAAGATGTTGTCACTGCCCTTCAGCAGCAAAACATCCAGGTCGGAGCCGGACAGATCGGACAGCCACCCGCCCAGACCGGACAGCAATATCAATATGCAGTCACGGCTCAAGGGCGACTCAAAGATGCCGCAGAGTTTAGCAATGTCGTCATTAAAACCACCTCTACTGGAACGCTAATCAAGCTGAGTGATGTCGGTCGGGCTGAGTTAGGAGCCGAGAATTACGGATCGGTGTTGCGATTCACGCCGAACGATCGAGTCACTCACCGGGGCGTTGGCATCGGCATTAACCAACAGTTTGGCAGTAATGCTCTCGACGTTGCAAAAGCCATTAAAGAAGAGATTCGCCTGCTTTCTGGGAGTTTTCCGCCAGGAATGCGCTACGCGATCGCCTTCGACACCACCACGTTTATCGAAGCGGGCACCAAAGAAGTGATCACCTCGCTGATTCTGGCGATCGTGCTCGTGATCGGGGTGATTTTCCTATTTTTACAGAACTGGCGATCGGCGCTGATTGCCGCGATCGCGATTCCGGTCGCGCTCATCGGCACCTTTAT
>JBBRMC010001123.1:0-1167 GCA_038231055.1 Leptolyngbyales cyanobacterium | reverse complement strand
CCATTCAAAACCGTGGTCGTCGTCGCTCTAATATCGGTCACCATAATTGACAAGTGTAAACTCTTATTATTTTGAGTGAAAACTCTTACGAATATTCCTGTAGAGGATTAGTGCGTTTTGAGGTGTAAAGTCGCGTTGCTAGGAGCAATTTCATTGAAAAATTGCCTCCATTAATTTCTTGGTAACATCTCTCTAAAGTTCGGTAGAAATACATTGATTCAACCAGGTTACTACAGCCATTTTGTGCTTATTCCCTTAGGCTTCGGCAGTTTTGGTGACAATTCAGAGTAATTACTGATCTGCTAAGATAAATTAGACCAAGAGGTAGAAGAAACACCAGATTGAAGGCAAATGCTGTCCTTTAGAATGGTACGAATAGTAAACAGATTCCGGTGGTGAAATCACCCACTTTGAATCCAGTATATGAGCAAGTCTTGAGGTGCTGGCATGATGCAATTTCATATTCAGCCAGATAGTGATATCCCGGCATCAACTCAACTTTATAATCAAATTTTGTTTGCGATCGCATCGCGACAATTTTCACCAGGGCACCGATTGCCCAGCACTCGCCAATTAGCGATGCAAACTGGGCTACACCGCAACACCATTAGCAAAGTTTATCGTCAGCTAGAAGAGGCAGGCGTTGTCGATGCTCACGCAGGTTCCGGCATTTATGTCCGCGATCAGGCGCATGATGCAGCCACCAGCCCGCGATCGCCGCTGCTCGACCAAAATCCGCAGGCACACAAAATTATTCAAACCAGCCTGGATGAGCTACTCAAACAGGGGTGTTCGCTCAGTCAAGCGCGAGAGTTGTTTCTCGCAGAGATCGACTGGCGCTTGCGCTGTAGCGCTCAAGTTTTGATCACGGCTCCGCAGCACGACATCGCTAACGGTGAAATTTTGCTGCGCGAGTTAGCGCGATCGCTCAACATCCCCATGCAGCTTGTGCCGTTGGAGGAACTCAGCCGCGTGTTGGATCAGACTCGATCGAGCACCGTTGTCACCAGTCGTTATTTCATCGCCCAGGCAGAAGCGATCGCGACTCCTCGATCGGCGCGGGTGATTCCAGTAGACATCTACGATTTTGAGAAAGAAATCAAAATGGTACGATCGCTGCCCAAGGGCACTTGTTTGGGCATTGTCAGCCTGAGTTCAGGAACGGTG
>JBBRMC010001122.1:0-1169 GCA_038231055.1 Leptolyngbyales cyanobacterium | reverse complement strand
CGCTCATCTCCTCACACCTTCACGCCTGGATCGAATTTTAACGGATAAACTTGGGGTCTGAACGACTATTCAGCAAATGGCGACTCAATCAAGGAAAACTCTCACTATCATGACATTAATTATCTTGAAAGATGACAAGTTTGAGATGTCCGGTTCCAGTTAATGACACAGACACCCCATTTATCTACTCAAGTCTATCTGAGATTCGCCAAAACGAGCACAAGTAATCAGTTTAGAGAGACTAATCAGCAGGTTTCGCAGAAAGATTTCGCTGTCTTTCAACTTAGGGGCAACTGACACAGGATTAATCCAAACCATTGATTGGCATCTGTCCAAACCTGACGCGATTTTAGCCCTTTCTTCTCAAGGTCTTGCTGGATAGTGGTCAGGCTAAACTTACGAGAGATTTCACTTAAAATTGATTCTCCTTGAGCAAACTCGACCGTTAAGCCGAGCGCTTTGAGCTGGACAGTTTGAGCGTCAAGACTCCGCAAGTGCATTTCAATCTGGTGATCAGACTCGTTATAGAATGCAACATGTTCAAACCGAGTTAGATCGAATGTGCCATCAAAGCGGCGATCGAGATGCCGCAACATATTCAAATTAAACTCGGCGGTGATGCCTTGACTGTCGTTATAAGCCGCTTCTAGTTGAGCTTTAGACTTCTGCAAATCGATGCCCAACAAGAAATATTCGCCGGGTTGCAGAGCGTTTCTAACTCGGTCAAGAAATTCGTCACACTCCTGTGGGTTGAGATTGCCCAAGGTGCTGCCGAGAAAGCAGATCATGCGGGTCGGCAAATGGCTAGTTGCCAATCGCTGCAAGGCAAGTTCGTAGGTGCCGACTAAGCCATGAACGTGCAACGTCGGGTAGTCGAGCAGCAAACTGTGGGCGCTGCTTTCGAGAATCCCGGCGCTGATGTCGATCGGGCGATAGCAAAGAGCGTGCCCCGCCTGTTGATAAGCATCCAACAAAAGTCTTGTTTTAGTCGAGCTGCCACTGCCCAATTCCACCAACTCACAGGTGCCTGTAATATGGGCGATCTCACGGGCACAGATTTGCAAAATCTCAGTTTCGGTGCGCGTCAGATAATATTCTGGGAGATCACAGATTTTCTCAAAGAGTTGAGAGCCGCGATCGTCATAAAAATATCGAGGTGGCAAGGTTTT
>JBBRMC010001121.1:0-1173 GCA_038231055.1 Leptolyngbyales cyanobacterium | reverse complement strand
TTTAGGAACGCTTGCTTTATGGCAAATGTGTACGACTGGTTTGAGGAGCGCCTCGAAATTCAGGCGCTAGCCGAGGACGTAACCAGCAAGTACGTGCCGCCTCATGTCAATATCTTCTACTGCTTGGGTGGAATCACGTTAACTTGCTTCCTGATCCAGTTTGCGACTGGGTTCGCGATGACTTTTTATTACAAACCAACTGTCGCTGAGGCGTTCTCTTCAGTGCAGTATTTGATGAACGACGTTAACTTCGGTTGGCTGATTCGTTCTGTCCATCGCTGGTCTGCCAGCATGATGGTGCTGATGATGATCTTGCACACCTTCCGCGTTTATCTGACGGGTGGCTTTAAAAAGCCCCGTGAGTTGACCTGGGTCACAGGCGTGATTTTGGCGGTGCTTACCGTTTCCTTTGGGGTGACGGGCTATTCTCTGCCTTGGGATCAAGTCGGTTATTGGGCAGTCAAAATCGTGTCAGGCGTGCCTGAAGCGATTCCTGTCGTGGGCACCTTGATTGCTGATTTGCTGCGAGGTGGCGCGAGTGTGGGTCAATCGACTCTGACTCGTTATTACAGTGCTCACACGTTTGTGTTGCCCTGGCTGATCGCCGTGTTTATGCTGGCGCACTTCTTGATGATTCGTAAACAGGGTATCTCTGGTCCCTTGTAATCGATTTTAGAGTTCAGATTTTGGATGAACCATTCAAAATTGCGAGTCTGAAATTTGCTTGCTGTTTCCTTATCTGCCGATTTCCCTCTTAAGGAGAGCCTCTTTCAACTATGGCAACTGTTAAGAAGCCGGATCTAAGCGATCCTCAATTGCGTGCCAAGCTAGCGAAAGGTATGGGTCACAACTATTACGGTGAGCCTGCCTGGCCTAATGACTTGCTCTATATCTTCCCAGTGGTGATTTTGGGAACGATCGCTCTCTGCGTTGGTTTAGCCGTGCTTGACCCCGCCTCGATCGGTGAACCTGCAAACCCCTTTGCAACACCTCTGGAAATCCTGCCAGAGTGGTATCTCTATCCCGTGTTCAACATCCTTCGAGTTGCACCTAATAAACTGTTGGGTGTCGTTCTAATGGGTTCTGTGCCCTTAGGTTTGCTGATTGTTCCATTCATTGAAAATGTGAACAAGTTTCAAAACCCGTTCCGTCGTCCGGTTGCTACCGCAGTTT
>JBBRMC010001120.1:0-1177 GCA_038231055.1 Leptolyngbyales cyanobacterium | reverse complement strand
GATCGTTCAGCGATCGAGTCCAGTCAGGTGCGTAACATTCAGGATATCGAGGAACGCGATGACCCACGACCAACAAAACTTTTGCGTTTGCTCGGCGGGCTTCTTGCATCTGCCAATCGATCTCGTCCCAGTCAAATACTCCAGGTTTCGGCTCAATTTGATCCCAAAAGATGGGAATCCGAATCTGTTTAATGCCGAGGTCATTGACGATTTCTTGATAGGCGGCTTTCCAGTTCAAACCCAACGCTTCTGCATTGATTTTGATGAACGTGGTGCCGACATTCACCTGATCGGCAACGCCCGGATCTTTGACTGTCCATTGCAGCCAAAAGTCTTTAGAGACTAAGAGAACAAGGGTCAATAAAACTAGCCAAAACCCTTTTACAGCACCGTTCTTAAACCGTCTATTTTTTACCTTCATAACAAAAAAGCTGGGCAGTTTTGCAACCACCCAGCGTCCTAACGATTAATGACTAATGCTTAGACACCAACGGTTTTCTTGGTGACGGCGGTTAGTTCGCCTTTGGCATACTTGGCAGCGTAATCTTCAAGACTCGCTTGCTTGATTTTGCTAGCATTGCCTGCCGCACCGAACTGCTGATAGCGATCGGCACACACTTTTTGCATATACTTGATCGAGGGTTTGAGGAAGAAGCGAGGGTCAAACTCTTTGGGGTTTGAGAACAGCGCTTCACGCACGGCGGCAGTGATCGCCAAACGGCAGTCGGTGTCGATGTTGATTTTACGAACGCCGCTCTTGATGCCTTTTTGAATTTCTTCAACAGGCACGCCATAGGTTTCAGGAATAGCACCACCGTTCTGGTTAATCAGCGCAATCAAATCTTCGGGAACAGAAGATGAGCCGTGCATGACCAAGTGAGTATTAGGCAGGCGGCGGTGAATTTCTTCGATGCGGCTGATGGCTAAAACTTCGCCCGTCGGCTTGCGAGTAAATTTGTAAGCACCGTGACTGGTGCCGATCGCAACTGCCAATGCGTCAACTTGAGTGCGCTCAACAAACTCAACGGCTTCGTCGGGGTAGGTGAGAATAAGGTCACGGGTTTTCGGGTGCTCGCACCCAATATCACCGAAACACAGAACCCCGCCAAACCCATTAGTTTTATTATCGCACACAACGTGAAGCAAAGTCAGTTTAGATCGGCACCAGACACACTGG
>JBBRMC010001119.1:0-1185 GCA_038231055.1 Leptolyngbyales cyanobacterium | reverse complement strand
TTAGGGCACGTCTCAATGGCTCTCAACGCCCGAGTCGCGATCGTTAAACTGCTCAGCACCTTGCTCTCTCTGGGATCGGGCTTAACTCTAGGACGACAAGGACCAACCGTGCAGATCGGAGCTGCGATCGCGTCCCAACTCAGCGCTTGGGTGCCTACCTCCCCCGATCATCGACGACAACTGATCGCTGCCGGAGCCGCCGCCGGACTCGCTGCCGGATTTAATGCTCCGATCGCCGGAGTTCTCTTTGTCGTTGAAGAACTGCTGCAAGATGTGTCAGGGCTGACTTTGGGAACCGCCATTCTTGCCTCGTTTGTTGGCGCGGTGGTGTCTCGACTACTGGGTGGAGGCGGACTTAATGTCAATATGACGGATCTGTATACGAGCTTCTCGCTCGCTGAATTGCCTCTATTTATCGTGTTGGGCGTTTTGGCAGGATCGCTAGGCAGCTTATTTAATCGTGGAATTTTATTGAGTCTGCAATTTAACCGTCGTGTCTTAAAAGTAGGGTTGCCAGGGCGAGTCGGGTTTGCAGGATTGATATCCGGGTTGGTAGTCGCCTTCTTGCCAGCCGTATTGCGTGACACAGCCAGTCTGCAAGAAGTGTGGCTCACAAGGGAGTTGGGTTGGAAAATCACCGCCGTAATTTTTGTCGCCAAATTTCTGCTGACGATGATTGCATTTGGCTCAGGTGCCCCCGGAGGATTATTTGCACCGTCTCTAATTTTAGGATCTGCCCTGGGCTATCTCGTTAGCACGGCTGCTCAACAGTTGCAGGTGATGGGCATTCCGCTAGGCGTTGAGTTTGGAGAAGGACTGATCACTACGTTAGCCTTGGCGGGCATGGGAGCCTTTTTTAGCGCTGTGACGAGGGGTCCGATTACTGCAATCGTCATTGTGTTTGAGATGACAACCAATTTTAATCTTGTGTTGCCCTTAATGATCGGTTCTGTGATCGCTTATCTAGTCGCTGAAACAACGTATAGTGGCTCAATTTATAAACATTTGCTGGCATCGAACGGCATTCATCTCAAGCCCGAAACAGCGATCGATACTCGTCTAGCGGGGTTGACTGCCGCCGATATTATGCAGAGTCGTGTCGAAACCGTTCCGAGTCAGATGACGTTAGATGAAGCGATGCAGGCATTTGCTCGATCGCATCATCGCGGCTTTCCAGTAGTCGAT
>JBBRMC010001118.1:0-1191 GCA_038231055.1 Leptolyngbyales cyanobacterium | reverse complement strand
GCAGCCGAACAATTGCAATTAGAGAAACCTCAGTTGCCCGAAAGAACGGCGGCACCGATCGTAGACGACAAACCTCAAAAGCCATCGAATCCAAGATTTGCCGAACAGAGCTTTCAAGAGCAAACCAGAAAGATTCGCAGTCTCATCGACCAGTTTCGCAATCAGCCTGATTATTACGGCTCGGTGTGGCAACTGCGACGCACGTTTGAGCCGAGTCACGCCGAGCGAGTTTCTAACTGGTTTTTTACCCAAGGCGGACGGGGAGCGGTTCGGACGATGGGATCTCGGCTACAAAATATTCTCATCTCATCGGCAGTGATTTCGATTTTGTATCAGATCTACGGCGATCGTCTCCGCACCCTAATTCTCGCAAACTCTCCTGAACGTTTAGGAGAATGGCGGCGTGGATTGCAAGATTGTCTGGGGGTCTCTCGCAGTGATTTTGGCTCTGATCGGGGCTTAACTCTATTTGAGACTCCAGAGCCGTTGGCAATGAAAGCCGATCGTCTAGTTAAAGATGGGTTGCTTCCGCTCATCGTCATCGACGAAACCGAAGAGATGATTAGTTTAGCAATGCTGCAATTTCCGATGTGGCTAGCGTTTGCGCCCAACCCTCAACAGATGCAGCAGCAAAATTATTATTACTAGACGGCATCTTAGCGTCACTCAGCCTTGTATGAATATCTCTGGTCGATCGTCCGCTCAATTCCGATTCAATCAGACAGCGACTGATGGATAATAGGTTTTCATCCCTAATCCCTCATTTCTATGCTCCCTTGGTATATCAATAATGAACTTCTCCTGATCCTGGCTTATTTGCTGGGTTCAATTCCGACGGGTTATCTAGCAGGACGGTTACTTAAAGGCATTGATATTCGAGAAGAAGGATCGGGTTCGACGGGGGCAACCAACGTGTTGCGGACACTAGGAAAAGCACCCGCGATCGTCGTCCTATTGATCGACGCACTCAAAGGAGCTTTAGCGATCGTAGCTGTGAATTTCGCCTTCACTCGCCTCCCCGGATGGCTCTACTACACCAAGGTGGTAGACGTAAACCTCGCCCACTGGCAACCCTGGATGATCACCCTCACCGGATTGCTAGCGCTATTGGGACACAGCAAACCAATCTGGCTCAATTTCAAAGGCGGCAAATCAGTTGCAACCAGCATTGGCGTGCTTTTAGCAATGGAT
>JBBRMC010001117.1:0-1196 GCA_038231055.1 Leptolyngbyales cyanobacterium | reverse complement strand
ATCGCGATCGGGATCTAATTCCTCTACCAGCTTCTCAAAGGGTAAGTCTTGATGATCATAGGCTTCTAGAGAAACTTCTCGAACACGCCTCAGCAACTCAAGAAAGGTAGGATTGCCCGACAGATCCGATCGTAGTACCAAACTATTCACAAAAAAGCCGATCAGCCCCTCCAGTTCACTGCGATGACGATTGGCGATCGGCGACCCGATCGCAATGTCCTCTTGTCCGGTATAGCGATGTAGCAGCGTCTGAAAGGCTGCCAGCAGGGTCATAAATAGCGATGCCCCTGATTGTTGACTCAACGCTTCTAACGCCTGGGTGAGAGTAGGAGAAATTTGCAGGGGATAGGTGGCACCTCGATACGTTTGAACCGCAGGACGAGGGCGATCGCTGGGCAAATGCAGAATTGGCAACTCCTGTAATTGTTTGCGCCAGTAGGTCAATTGGTTTTCTAAAACGTCTCCTTGCAGCCAGTTGCGCTGCCAGCAGGCAAAATCAGTATATTGAATCGGCAAAGGTGGTAAATCGGGGGTGCGTCCTTCAACCAACGCCGTGTAGAAATAAGATAGTTCTCGGATCAGCACACCCAACGACCAGCCATCAGCAACAATATGATGCAAAGTCAGCAACAGAACTGCCTCAGTTGAGCTAAATTGCAGCAACGTGACTCGCATCAGCGGATCTGTTGTTAGATTAAAGGGATGCTGTGCTTCAGCCGTTGCAAGCGATCGCCGAATGCGTTCTCGCTTTGCCAGAGATTCCGCAGATTCGCTACTATCAATCCCTTGCAAATTCACGATCGATAACTCAATGTTGGCTTCGGATTTAATAATCTGGACAGGTTGCCCATCTACGATCTTGAACGTAGTACGAAGAGCAGTATGACGACGCACAATCTCCTGAAACGATCGCTCCAATGCCGTTCGATCGAGCGTCCCGGTTAAGCGAATGGCAGCAGGAACATTGTAGAAAGGATTATCAGGGGTGAGTTGATACAAAAACCACAATCGCTGTTGAGCAAAGGACAGGGGAAACACCGGGTCTTCGGTCGGTTGCAGCGTCAAAGTGGGCTGAATTGCCCGAGATCGGAGGCGATGCAGGTATACGACAAGTTCGGCTTTACGCTCGGCTAATTCCTGGCGCAACTCACCTGTCAGCGTTCCTTCTGGAGCAGTGCAGCGTAACCGCGTCTGGT
>JBBRMC010001116.1:0-1197 GCA_038231055.1 Leptolyngbyales cyanobacterium | reverse complement strand
TAATCAGAATACCTCATCTGTTAGATTAATTCAAGAAAATTAACATGCGTGCCTCGGAACGAGACAGGCGGCTTATATCCCCATAGCTAAAGCAAGGGGTTTTACGCCGATTTTGATAAAACAGTGCCATCATGCGGAGGCTCGTCCGTGAACCGAGAGAGTAGCTTTCGCCCTCACCCCTGCGTCTGTCCAATTTGATTGTCACCGCAAGCTGGCACAACCAGTCTAACAGCAAATGTAAGAAGTACAGTTATTTTCGCGTGACGAGAAGCGTGAGGATGATCGTGAGGAGTGGAGCGCCGATTGCGTACTCGGGACTTTGCCACCACGCCAACTGCGGGTGATCCGCTGCTAAACACTTGTTGTACGCTACTACCGTGGACTTTGAGTTTGCCTCACAGAGATCCAGCGATTTGATTTTTTCCGCGATGTTGTGAGTTTGCTCGGGCGTCAGTGTTGTCAGCGCCTTGAGGTCAACCTTTTGGTTTGGCGTCGCCTGGGCCAGAGTTTCCTGCACTGAGAACGATGTCAGCATCAGACATACCAGCATACTTTTTATCAATCGCATTTTGGTTCTCCATTTTATCAATTGTGAGTTGAAGCCCTTCTTTCTCGCGCTTCAATCTGTCAATTTTAGTCTCCTCGTAATCAAAGAGACTTACAAAGAGAACGGGCAAAATTGTGGCGACGGCTTGCCAAATGAGTTGCAGCGAGCTTAAAAACCCGCCGCTCTGCTGCTCTTGTTTAACCCCCTGCTCAACGGCCTTCGCGACCTCTTGAACAGGGTTTGGTGCTGGCTGATCACTCATATTTTAGGGTCACTCGGTCCTTTTAAATTCTGCACGATTAAGTCGAGCAATTTTGAAAACTTGATGAAACCTTCGCCGATTAGTCCAGACATATTTCCGGCCAAGATAAAGAGCGAGCGCGGCTGAACGGTAGGGAAAAAACGCATACACAGTTCACATAAAATTCCGATGAGCCCGAGTATCCAGGCGGCGAGAGATACGGGAATCGCATCAACGGCCTTCTGGACCTTCTCGACCGCCTGAGCAGTTGCCGGAGCGGGAGCTGCCGGAGCCACAACGACGGGTTGTACTGCCGGTGACGGAACTGCGATAGCTGCGGGAACCACATTCGCCGCCTGCGGCGCTGCCGGAGCCTGTGCAAAGGCACCACACGAAACGAATAACAAAG
>JBBRMC010001115.1:0-1198 GCA_038231055.1 Leptolyngbyales cyanobacterium | reverse complement strand
GCGTTTGTAGGAGCGAAGCATTCGGCACAAAACTCCGCTCAACTCGATGCTCGATCGCTCGAATGCTTCGCCTAAACCTTTTGAAATGGATTCGTTGAGATTTTGAAATGGATTCGTTGAGATTCAGATATGAATCCGATAAGATTTGATGTGCAAGTTCTGGCAACAGAATTCCATCGTCTTTTAGACATCCATGCCGACAACGGCACCCTTAAAACTCCTCGCTGACCCGGATATCACCGCAATGATTAACGAAATTTTCATGCCTGCTCTCAGTTCAACCATGACCGAAGGAAAAATTGTTTCCTGGGTCAAGTCTCCGGGCGATAAGGTAGAAAAAGGCGAAACCGTTGTAGTGGTTGAGTCTGATAAAGCAGATATGGATGTGGAGTCTTTTTATGAGGGTTATCTAGCGGTGATTGTCACCCAAGCCGGAGAGTCGGCACCTGTGGGGTCGGCGATCGCCCTTCTCGCAGAAACCAAGGCAGAAATTGAAGCCGCTAAACAGCAGAGTGCAGGAGCATCTCAACCTGCGGCGGTATCGGCTCCTGCTGCGGCAACGACTGCTGCTCGGCAAGAAGCCGTCACCGTTCAGGCAGAAGCGGGATCTGCAACGAATGGCGGGGCAACTCCTCGGCAAAATGGTCGGGTTGTGGTGTCTCCTCGCGCCCGCAAGCTGGCAAAAGACTTAAAAGTTGACCTCACCGCTCTTCAAGGCAGTGGTCCTCATGGGCGAATTGTGGCAGAAGATGTCGAAGCTGCTGCCGGAAAAGCTGCTCCTGCTGTGGCTGTTGTGGCTCCGATCTCGACCGTTGCCACGCCCAAACCCGCTGCCAAGCCTGCTCCTCTTCCCTCGTTGCCGGGTCAGACTACGCCGCTGACCACCCTGCAAAATGCGGTCGTCCGCAACATGCTCACTAGCTTAGAGGTGCCCACCTATCACGTCGCTTACACGATTACGACGGATGGGTTAGATAGTCTCTCGAAGCAACTCAAATCTAAAGGCGTGACCATGACCGCGCTGTTAGCAAAAGCAGTTGCAGTTACGTTGCAGAAGCATCCACTACTTTATGCAAGCTATGTCGATCAGGGCATTCGTCACAATAGTGCGATTAATGTTGCCGTGGCAGTTGCCATGGATGATGGTGGACTAATCACTCCAGTGTTACAAAATGCCGATCAGGTTGATATTTATTCT
>JBBRMC010001114.1:0-1200 GCA_038231055.1 Leptolyngbyales cyanobacterium | reverse complement strand
TCTCAGCCTTCTATGACATTTCTGTTCGTCGGCTCGTCGGTTTGCCGCTGGCTTCCTTCAGACCCTCCCTCGCGGAAACGCCCTTGCCTTAAGCTAGTCGTTGTCGTCACTCGGATCTATAAAAGTGATCATTTGGACGTTGGTTCTCCGACAGGGGACTTTCACCCCATAAGTTCACGCCCATGCTGGGCGTACACACGGCGTTGGAGCGGCAGATGGGAGATCTTCGCTGGGATGTGGGGGGCGATCACCGCCGCTCAACTGGGCGTTAGCTTACGTTGAGCATTGCTGATTCAGAGTGTGAAACGATCGCTGCCACCCCTGAAAGCTCTTCAAGTTTCTGATGAAATAATTGGTATTAGTCAGTTCATTGGTGAGCCTGAGCAAGGAGTTTTTCTACTCCATTGTTCAACTATTCGCAACTTATCAAAGCTTCAATATCTGCTGCTACGATTTTTTCTAGGTTGCGCGTAATTTTCTCGATATCCCAATTCCACCAGGCAACTTGCAGCAACGATCGAAAGTGCCGTTGATTGGGTCAAACATTTCAAGCGTTGGGTCAAAAAAAGGGGCACGTTGCCGCACCCCCGAAGAATTAAGATGATTTCTCAATCAAACTTTTGCGTCTTTCACTAATTTGTCCCAACCGAGGTCTTTGAGAGAGTTGTTGCGACGTAACGGACGCGTCACTAACTCTAAAACGTCACGGGCATTCGTGAAGCCGTGAATTTGAGCAAAGGTGAACTCCACCGACCACTTAGTATTGATGCCCCGTGCTTCGAGAGGATTTGCGTGAGCCATCCCCGTGATCACGAGGTCAATATCCTGGGCGTAGATGCGCTGAATCTGGTTGTAGTTGTCAGGTTTCTCGACGATCGTTGGAGTCGGTACGCCCATCTCTTTGCAGGTCTTCTCCAACAGAGCTAGTTCGGCAGCTTGATAGCGCTTATCCATATAGGGGATGCCGATTTCGGGGCAGGTCATGCCACAGCGAATCAAGAATCGAGCTAACGAGATTTCGAGCAGGTTATCGCCCATAAAGAAGACCGACTTGCCGCGAATCAGCTTCACGTAGTCTTCGAGGCTTTCCCAGATTTGTGCTTCTCGTTCAGCAAGTCCTTTTGGTTCAATGCCCAATGCAGAGCAGATTTTCTCAATCCAAGCGCGGGTGCCATCAGGTCCGATCGGGAACGGTGCCCC
>JBBRMC010001113.1:0-1205 GCA_038231055.1 Leptolyngbyales cyanobacterium | reverse complement strand
TGACAGTTATCCGTCTGACGTTCGATGATTTACTCATGGTTGATCCTCTTTGTATGTGTTTTAGTGTTGCAACCAAAACCATACCAGGCTATGCCTGGTGAGGATCGCCACCAATTTCAACTAGATTCGGGTCAAGCCCTTGCAATGGCGATAATCGAAGTACTCACGGGTTTGGTTTTATATAAGCCCACCAGCTTAGCCTGGCTGGCAGGTCTTTTCGGCGGAATCGATACAACCAAGGCGATTCACTTCTGGATCACAATTGCATTTATAGCATTCGTCATCATCCATGTTGGGCAAGTGATCCGTTACGGCTGGCATGACTTCTTGCCGATGGTGACGGGATTTAACGTAACCGAGCAAGAAGATCCGAATCAATCGAATTTGCCGGATAAAGAGCGACCATTTAAAATCTCGCTGAGTACTACAACAGAAGAAGCTGAAGCGCTCTCCATAAGTTCTACTCGCCGCGCTTTTCTAAATTCACTAATTATCGGGACTGTCGCACTTGCAGTGGTGGCTTGGCTGAATAGTCAATCGGATCAAGATGGTGTGCCGAAAATACTGCGTCCGCTTATAACGGCGCAAGAGCAAGCCCCTGGTGAGCAAGACAGTAAGTAAAGATAATATTGGAAAACAAATCACAAATTCGCGCAGTGCCGCAAACCGTATGGATACTTGGGTTTGCAAGTCTGTTTACTGATGTTAGTTCAGAAATGATTCATTCTGTTCTTCCGCTTTTCATTGTTGCAACTCTGCACAGCAGCGCTTCAATGGTTGGTTTGATTGATGGTGTTGGTGAGGCGTTAGCATCGATCCTAAAACTTTTTTCCGGTGCCCTTAGCGATTATTTTGGCAAGAGAAAGCCCTTGCTGCTAGCTGGGTATGGACTTTCAACCATGGTTAAACCTCTGTTTGCCATAGCTTCAGATCCGATTACCGTATTGATTGCTCGCTGCCTGGATCGCACCGGAAAAGGCATCAGAGGGGCTCCCAGAGATGCTCTGGTAGCAGATGTAACAGATCCGTCTATCCGAGGCGCGGCATACGGGCTTAGACAGTCTCTTGATAGTATCGGCGCTTTTGTTGGTCCCCTGATTGCGTTGATAGTGTTGACCTACGCTAACAATGACTACAGGCTAGTTTTCTGGGTGGCGCTCGTGCCTGGCATCGTCACGATTTTTTTGCTTAGCTTTGGAATTAAG
>JBBRMC010001112.1:0-1207 GCA_038231055.1 Leptolyngbyales cyanobacterium | reverse complement strand
GTAGGTTTACTGCAAAAATGACGATGTTCGTCACGAATGGGACGACATTTGTTATGAATGGGACGACATTCGTTACAAACGTTGCGGGATTCACGAAGAATGGGACGACGTTTGTTATGAATAGGACGACATTTGTTATGAATGAGACGATGATCGTTACGAATGGGGCGATATTCATAACGACAGGAGAGGTGGTGAGATGAGATCGAGCTAATTGTTCGCGATACCGCAGCAAATTCTGCTGATTAAGAAAGCAACATGAGCTTTACGACCGAATACAATAGGGGCAATTGAGTAAAACCGTTATCGTATGCCCAGCTTAGAAGCCCTGCATCACCGTTTAGACCTCTTCCGAGAAGCAGGGCGCAATCTTCAACTTGATCCTTTAGTGACTCGCGAAGATTTGGAGCGATTGGGGGTAGAGTATCAAACTGAGTTGGTAGATGAGCTTGAGCAAGCGATCGAGGATTGTGTCACGCGTGACAATAAGCTGATCTTCACGGGGCATCGGGGCTGTGGCAAATCGACGCTGTTGGCAGAGTTGGGCTTTCGTCTCAAAGAAACGAATCGGTATTTTGTGGTGATGTTTTCGATCGCGGATACGATCGAGCGATCGGCGGTCGATCACGTCAATATTCTGTTCTCGATCGCGTTGCAATTGCTAGAAGCGTCAGAAGAGCGGGGAATTTGGCTAAAGCCAGGGATTAAAAAAGAGTTTTACCGCTGGTTGGGCAAACATACTCAGACTGAATCGAAGGCGGTTGAAGCAGAGATTGAGGCAAGTACGGAAACAACGGTAAAGGCTGGGATTCCGATGATTCTGGAGTTTTTAGCAAAGGTCAGGTCGAAGCTAAAAATCAATTCGGTGATTCGGCAGGAGATCTCGATCGAGTTTGCGCGTCGCACTTCGGATCTGGTGTCTCAAATTAATCAACTGCAAGTCTATATCGAGAACGCAACAGGTCAGCAAGTCTTGGTGATTATTGATGACTTAGACAAGCTGGACTTGAGTGTGACGGAGACGATTTTTAACAAGAACATTCAATCACTGCTTGACCCAAACTTGCGGATCATCTACACGGTTCCGATCGCCACCCTGCGCGAGGTTTCGATCAGAACCAGTATTCAAACTTATGTGAATAAGATCCACACAATGCGAGTAGCAAAGTTTTTTAGCAAGGCAACGGTTAGAAAGACAGATCGGATG
>JBBRMC010001111.1:0-1209 GCA_038231055.1 Leptolyngbyales cyanobacterium | reverse complement strand
GCTTCTGCAACACGAAAGCCAACACTGCGAAACTATCACGTTAGTCTTAGAATTGCAGAAAACTATCCCGAATCAGGACAGCGTTGAATTACTCGATCGCTTACCTTTTGCCAACATGGCTTGCATTCCTGCTGGATCGTTTGAGCAGGGAAACGAAACGCTAGATGCGTTAGACAACGAGCGTCTGGTGCATCAGGTTGATTTAGAAACTTACTGGATCGATCACACTCCTGTCACCTGCGGTGCGTATCGATCATTCATTCAAGCCAAGGGCTATCAAGAGCCGTGTTGGTGGTCGTCTGAAGGCTGGCAATGGCTCCAAAAAAATCCCGTGACGCAACCGCTTTATTGGAGAGAAGATCCCACTTACGCTAACCATCCGGTTTGTGGAGTCAATTATTACGAAGCAGAGGCTTATGCTCGATTTGTAGGTAGGCGACTCCCAACTGAATCGGAATGGGAAAAGGCGGCGAGTTGGAATCCGATTACAGGAGCACGATCGCTTTATTCGTGGGGTAATCAGTTTCCTGATGCGACTCGCTGCAATCACAATCATGGACAAGGCACCCCTACACCTGTCGATCGCTACCCTCCTAATCCCGTTGGCTGCTACGATCTTTTAGGCAACGTTTGGGAATGGACATCTACCTGGTTTGACGGCTACTCAGGATTTGAGAGTTATCCTTATCCGGGCTACTCGCAAATATATTTTGATGAGCAACATCGGGTGCTTAAAGGGGGCAGTTGGGCAACACGCCCGTGGGCAATTCGATGTGCCTTTCGCAACTGGTATCATCCCCATATGCGCCAAATGCTGGCAGGTTTTCGCTGCGCTAGCGATGCCGCACCAGAGACTTAGCCGTCCATCTGCTCAAGACTCTGCCTCGTGAGAGATTTACTTAACGCTCGCGATCGATCATTAATCAAAAACGAAACGTGTGAGGAAGGAAAGAACGGGATATGTCAACATTTCAGTCCGCTGAGCGGAAAACTTCTACACGTCAACCCACGCAGCCCATCTACTCATCCGAAGAACGGGTGCAGATTGAGCATCTCATCAGCCAAACTGAACCATCAGACGACGAATTGCATCCCGGTAGTGATGTGATTCGCGGGTTGAGTCAACAGCCTAAAACCTTGCCACCTCTATATTTTTATGACGATCGCGGCTCTCAACTCTTTGAGAAAATCTGTGATCTCCCAGAATAT
>JBBRMC010001110.1:0-1213 GCA_038231055.1 Leptolyngbyales cyanobacterium | reverse complement strand
ATCGGGTCAGTAGCGTCATCAAGGATGCTCTGAGCCGAGTCAGCGATCGCATCACATCTGTTGATGTGCACCTGAGCAATCAGAACAGCGAGCAAGAGGCTGGCAATGACAGCCTCCGCTGCATGATCGAAGCCCGCCTCGAAGGCCGTCAACCCATTGCGGTCACCGATCAAGCCGCCACTCTTGACCAGGCTGTTGACGGTGCTGCCGATAAACTTACCCACCTGATCGATCACACTCTGGGACGGCTCAAGCACCAAGAAAGTCACCGGACTGACCCACCTCTGCCTCGATCGTCCTAGTCCTGAATTAAGCCTACTAGGCATTACCCAGCCTCGAATTATCCAGACTTTCAGTGACACTCAGCTTTTTAGATGACTTGAATAAACAAAGGAGATATCAATTGAGTATACAAGTAGGACTGTGGATTGACCATCGCAAGGCGGCGATCGTAGCTGTGACGGAGAAAGGAGAAGAGACTAGCGAGATCCTCTCGGACGTAGAAAAACAGCTACGACGGTCGGGCGATTCACCCCTGAAAGGACCTTATGAAGCGCTTCAAGTACCCGCCGACGATAGCCGTCAGAGGGCACGTACCGGAGAACTCAACACTTACTATAACGAGGTTATTTTGCATATTCGCGATGCCGACTCGATTCTGATCATGGGACCAGGTGTAGCCAAGCATGAACTGCAAAAGCGGATGGAAGAAAATCGGCTTGGAGCCAAGGTGGTCGGGGTTGAAACGGTTGATAATCTGACCGAACCTCAGATCGTAGCCAAGGTTCGACAGCACTTTGCCGCATCGCACTCGGAAAACCGATCGAGTTAGGCGCACAAAGGAGTCCCAAATAAACCAAATGGCAGCAAGGCATAGCAACGTTCTGCAAGCCGTTTACAAAAGCGACGATCCACTACTTCGGGCTTGCTG
The DNA here is from genome assembly GCA_038231055.1 of Leptolyngbyales cyanobacterium. Lineage (GTDB taxonomy): Bacteria > Cyanobacteriota > Cyanobacteriia > Leptolyngbyales > Leptolyngbyaceae > Phormidesmis_A. The sequence goes on along the minus strand of JBBRMC010001110.1, from coordinate 282 downwards.
ACACCACTGAAGCGCGGCAGTAGTGGGTGCGGTTGTGGGTCAAACTAAGGACACAACATTTTTTAAGCCTAAAGTTTGAATCTAAAACTACCTCATAAAAAGAACGCTATGCCAAATATCTTGGTTCCGGTTTCAGACAACCTCAAAAAGGCACTGGTGAGAGTGCCTGCTGTGACACTTTACTTTTGGATCATCAAGATAATGGCGACTACTGTAGGCGAAACAGCAGCAGACTTTTTGGCGATGAAGCTGAATCTAGGTCTAGCTGTCACAGCGCTAATT
>JBBRMC010001109.1:0-1217 GCA_038231055.1 Leptolyngbyales cyanobacterium | reverse complement strand
TAGATTCACTGGATGTCCGGCTTTGGCTCCATCTAAATCAACCAAATGCAGTCGGGTTGCGCCTTCATCAGCCCATTGCTGCGCCATCGCAACGGGGTCTTCGTTAAAGACTTCGGCTTGATCATAATCGCCTTGATAGAGCCGGACACATTTGCCCTTCAGCAAGTCGATCGCGGGAATAATGTCCATAAAAATTGGGTGCTTGAGTGTAGAGAGCAAATCTTATTGTCGGTGATGCGATCGCCGATTGATCACCGTTCAGAAGATGCAGACAGAAACTCTTCTCAACACTCTGCTTCAAAGAGCAGAATTGTTAGAATATCCACTTCTGGGTCATATATGACTTTCATTCCAACCTTCAATATCGAGAAATCTGGGTTTTAGAAGCAGTCATGAACGCGACGGGCAACTAATTTGCCCTCCTCGCGCAACGGGGCGAAGCCCTCCTATCACTTCTCCCCAGGGAAAAGGACTTTCAGAGACCATCCGGTTCCCTCTCCTGGGGGAGCTACCGTGTACACACAAGTCCTCGTAGATTCGTTTGAGTCGGCTTATGCCCCCTAAATCCCCCAAAATTGGGGGACTTTGAACAAGATAAAAAAACCTCGTTTCATCTCAAAGTCCACCAGAATAGGGGATTTAGGGGGCACAAGGTTTTGGCAATGACGGATCGGATCAACTTGTGTGTACACGGTAGCCTGGGGGAGAGGGCTAGGGTGAGGGCGTTATCTTCAAACGTTGGGGAAAAGTTGCCCATCGCGTGTCATGACGCAATGAAATATTGCTCCTTTATCCACTCCGAAAGCAGCCAGAAACAGAAACTATTGAACAATAAATTCAACCTATGCTCACGTCAGAGTCCCGAATCGCAGTTCTCCTACACGAAGGAATTCGCGGCACACAAGGCAAAACCGGACTCGCCCTACTGCGCTATCGACCAGGCACGATCGCCGTCGTCATCGATCACCAATGCGCCGGAGAATCCCTTGCCGCTCTCACCGGAACATCTTGTAACGCCCCGATCGTAGCCTCTGTTTCTGAAGCGCTCGCTTATCACCCTACCGTGCTAGTGATCGGCATCGCTCCCTCTGGAGGAGCCTTACCCGATTCCTGGTTAACCGAACTCAAGCAAGCCACGGCTGGGGGAATGTCCATCATGAATGGGCTGCACACGCAGATGTCCGCTAGGCCTGAACTCACAGAGCAGTTGCAAGCAG
>JBBRMC010001108.1:0-1219 GCA_038231055.1 Leptolyngbyales cyanobacterium | reverse complement strand
TTTGGTAATCAGGGAGAATCGTAACCGAAGTACAGTTTGACGAACTGCTTGAATAGATTCTCTCCGCGATGATTGAAACGATATTCAATCTCTTTCAAGTACATCGGGAAATGATACTTCGAGACTCCCCGATAGTTGTACAAAATATGCTTGGCATAACTCCAGAAGCCTTCGATGCCGTTGATGTGATTCTTTGTGCGCCGATCAACCAGTGACTTTGAATGATTGATTTGATGATGCTTGCCATATCTTTTCAAAGATTGATAGCCACGAAAGCTATCCGTGTAATAGACCGAACCCTTTCTGGTTTTCTCTTTGATGTGCTGCATCAACTCCGATGCGCTGACCGACTCGACGACTTTCGTGTAAACACGCCCTTTACGCTCAAGCAGCCCGAAAACAAGGCTCTTACCAGCCGCACCGCGCCCGCGCTTTCCCTTGCGGCGACCACCGAAATAAGCTTCATCGAGTTCGATCTCGCCGCGCAACTTGCCGGCTTCCAACTCTGTGGTGTGATACAAGCATTCACGCAGATGCTGATAAACACGCGTGACTGTCTTCACATCCAGAGCAAGGTCGGTTGCCAGCCGGTACGCCGGAACTTGTTGGTAAAAGCCTTTGATGATCTCCAACTCTCGCCGAAGTTGCGCGAGAGATTTCTGGCGACCACAGCCAGCGCATTTAACATAGCGTCGAGCGGTGCGACAGACCTTAAACGAACCGCAGAAGATACACTTTCTGCCGCGTGTAAAGTTGGCCGCACAACTGAAATGGCTCGATCTTATTGTAACCATGCGTGTTTAGCTTATGACGCTGGTTACTTTTCTCCCTAATTACCTAAATTAAAGTTGCTCTGTTAAGTTGAATGCTGAATAAACCTTATGGTTGGGAGCACAATTCTTGCCTTTGGGATTCTGATTCTGAAGCTTGGGATTGAGGTTGTAAGCTTGAGGATTGCAATCCCGAACGATGGAATTGCAATTCTGGAGAGAAGAATTGCGTTCCTCATATCTCAGATCACAATCCCTGATGCCGTAACTGCAATCCTGAGCTTGAGGATTGCAATTCTTGGCGCATCTTTTTGGCGGGCGTGGCGTGGGGGAATGAAAATATTTGTATGTTGATGAAGCGAAGAGGCGTAAGATGCTTGAGATTTATCCTAACCCACAAGGAGAATGATTCTCATGCGCTCACCGAAAGATGTCGAAGTGAAACTCAA
>JBBRMC010001107.1:0-1221 GCA_038231055.1 Leptolyngbyales cyanobacterium | reverse complement strand
CAGGGGCTATGGTCGCGATCGCGCTTCTTTCACGATCGACTCTCTTTTTTCCATCAAGTTGCTGGACGATATCTTCAGGCTAATGAGTTACCAGTAGAGTCACTTCCAATTGTGTATGCCCAGCCTAGAACGTTCCCAGAAGCACTATCGCTACCGAGTGAGCCTCTTTCTCAGCAAAATCCATCTCGTCAGCAACCTTTGCCGATTACTCAACCGATTCAACCCTCTAGTAGTCAGCAGAAGCCCTCATTCGTGATTCAAGCGAAGATGGCAGATGCTCACACGACTTCAGCGCCGTCACCTCCAGCAATGGGGATTTCTGCACCGAAAATTGCATCGATCGAGAAACCCAGTCTACCCCCTATCTCTCAATCTTTGAGGGAAGACGTACCCTCTGAATTGAATTTTGTTCAGAGATCGGAGACTAGTGAACAAAGTAACCCTACGGTTCGTAATCGTCAGACCGCTATTCATTCAAACAGTTCTCCCACTGATTATCCGACCCAATCATTACCTTATTTTTCACCAGCGCAGACGGTTACGCCGATTGTTGTTTCTCCTTCCACAAAGACGATTCGGCAACGACATCGCCAGCGTTCTTTAGATGTGAATTCTATGATCGAGTCCTCTTTACCGCTCGTTCGCCCCACTCGTTTATCAAACCAATCAGAAGCTTTAGGAAATGGAGTTCTGTCGGAGGTTCATCGCGCAAGGAATGCCTCGGAAATTTACCCCGTAGTACACTCAACGATTCCATCTCCAATTTCAGCAAAGCCGCTTCAGCCCCCAATTTCAACACATTTAACATTAGAACGTTTGACTCAACCGACTCTCCTTTATCCAGAGACATTAAAAGCAAGAGCATCAGAGTCTCAACCACTAAGGGCACAATCCAATGCAGCCAACCCTCTGCCCCTCGTCTTCGCGTCAACTAGATCGGAACCTTCTCCCGCCACTAGCCCAACATCAGCCGCCTATGAACATCAGCCAGCGAACTTTTTCACTTCAAATAACGTTCCAGCGCCGAGTGCTTCCGCCGCTGCGATCGCACCTGCTGGAACACTGCCCAATCCAACTCAGAACCCACCCCCGATCGACATTGATGCAGTCGTCGCAAAAGTGGAACGAAAGCTAATGCGACAGATTGTGATTGAACGGGAACGACGCGGATAAACGAACCCTTTAAACAATAAACTTATGGAACTCGTAAAACTTAAGATT
>JBBRMC010001106.1:0-1225 GCA_038231055.1 Leptolyngbyales cyanobacterium | reverse complement strand
TAGCAACGCGACTTTACACCTCAAAACGCACTAATCCTCTACAGGAATATTCGTAAGAGTTTTCACTCAAAATAATAAGAGTTTACACTTGTCAATTATGGTGACCGATATTAGAGCGACGACGACCACGGTTTTGAATGGGTCACTCAAAATTGATGCTTATTTAGCTGAACCGATGGGCGAAGGAACCTATCCAGCAATCGTGGTAATTCAGGAGATTTTTGGCGTGAATGATTACATTCGTCAGGTTGCTAAGCGACTGGCACGAGAAGGATATGTCGCGATCGCCCCCGCGATTTTTCAGCGAACGGCTCCTGGTTTTGAAGTGGGCTATGGCGCTGAGGAAACCAAACTTGGACGAGTTCACAAAGACCAGACAACAGCCGATGAATTATTAAGTGATATTCGAGCCACGATCGCCTATGTAAAGACGCTTCCCTTAGTGAAAGCAGATGCGATTGGCACGATCGGGTTTTGCTTCGGGGGTCATGTTGCCTATTTAGCGGCAACGCTGCCAGACATCAAAGCCACTGCATCATTTTATGGAGCTGGCATTGCGACGATGACTCCCGGCGGCGGCGCACCTACCATTACCCGCACTGGAGAGATTCAGAACCCGCTCTATGCTTTTTTTGGAACTCAAGATCCGTTGATTCCCGTTGAGCAAATTGACCAAATTGAAGCCGCCTTGCAACAGCAGCCTCGTTCTCATCGGGTTTTTCGCTATCCCGAAGCGGGTCACGGATTTTTTTGCGATGCTCGATCGGACTACCGTCCTCACGCTGCTGCCGATGCTTGGGAACACGTAAAAGAGCTGTTCCAAACCTTGAGAGCATGAATTGCCTCAAGCAATCTCTCCGTCATCCTTTCCCCGCCCCGTATTAAACTGGCAATAGTCAGCAAATTCGCCCCGCAACCGTGGGGATCTCCCTTAGCAGTCATGAATCAAAAATCAACTCAGCCTCGATCGGACGCATCCTTTTCAATGGAGGACTTTGCCAAAGCGCTAGAGCAACACGACTATCAGTTTGCTCAAGGGCAAATCGTGCGAGGCAAGGTGTTTAGCTATGAAAGCGGTGGTGCACTGATCGATATTGGTGGAAAATCGCCTGCCTTTTTGCCGATCGCAGAAGCTAGTGTGCGCCAAATCAGCGATATCTCTGCCGTGTTGCCCGATCAGGATGAGGAGCGAGATTTTCTGATTATTCGTGAGCAGGACGAAAAC
>JBBRMC010001105.1:0-1232 GCA_038231055.1 Leptolyngbyales cyanobacterium | reverse complement strand
TGGCTTAGTGGGTTGGGTGATGGCTCAGGGAGTGTTAGCGCTGCGAGCTATGAACGGCGATCGCTTGATCTATTTCACGTTTTTGATGGCATTCTCTGGCTGTACGCTGTTTAGTTGTTTAGATATCACCCTGTTTGACGCGCGCATCAACACGATGGGCTGGGTCTTGCTTGCAGGGATTTGGGGAGTTGCAAATCGACCTGTGCAGACTGAGAACAAGCCCTTTGTCAACGCAACGGATCAACACTGAGAACCCCACGATCGCCATCTAGCAAAGCTGAAACTCCAACGGGTAAGGCGGCATTTTCGCCATCGTGACCAAACGGTAAATCAGCCACGATCGGGATTCCTAAATCACTGAGACGATCGTGTAATACTTCGTTTGTGGTAAAGCTGGGGATATTGCTAGGCGGATTGCATTGACTAAAACGCCCCAACGCGATCGCGCAGACGTTTTTGAATGCACCCGATAATCGCCACTGAGTCAACATTCGATCAATGCGATAAGGAGCTTCACTCACATCTTCAAACGCTAGAATGATGCCCGACAAATCAGGCTGTAAGGGCGTGTTAAGAATGTGAGTGGCAACGGTTAGATTAGCTGGAAGTAACAATCCCCTAGCTTGTCCACCACCCCAACCGGAGCCTGTGAGCGATCGTAACGAACGACCTTCGACCCAATCAAACAATCGTTCTTTTGACCAATCTGGCTCGGCAGCGATCGTGGTTAATAACGGCGCGTGAACTCCAGAAATTCCTTGAAGGCTAAAGCTCCACAGCAGGCTGGTGATGTCAGAAAATCCGATTAGCCATTTAGGATCTGTTAAGGGAAACGTCCAGTCTTCTAGTAGTCTGGCTCCTCCATATCCGCCTCTAGCGCACAGAATGCCCTTACACTCTGGATCTTTGAGCGCCATGTCTAGCTGTGTGCGGCGATTGATATCAGTTCCGGCGAGATAACCGTGACGATCGTCGAAGCCAGGGGTTAACTCGACTCGATAACCTCGCTTGCGCCACACATCTAGCCCCCGCTCAAAGGCACTCATCTCTCTCAAGGTGCCGCTCGGAGCAATGACTCGCAGCAAATCACCGGGTTTAAGCGGGGCAGGAGGTTGACAACGTTTCATGGCTCAAATGTTTTTTTGAATGGTTTCAAACCAGGCTTCGAGCCGATCGCTCATCGCATCTAACGAATATTCGGCTTCGGCTTGACGACGACAGGCATGACGATC
>JBBRMC010001104.1:0-1234 GCA_038231055.1 Leptolyngbyales cyanobacterium | reverse complement strand
TTCTGATAGCCAAGAGTCTGACGATGCTGATAATCAATTTGGGACGGGCTATGACGGAGTAGAGTCCGTTAGCAGTGATAAGCCTGTTAATCAGTTTGGGGTCGGCTACGACGGGGCAGATCCGATTAACGGCGAGCCTGTCAATCAGTTTGGAGTTGGCTACGGCGGAGTGGATGACTCTGTGATTGAAGACCCCTATGGCGATTTGGAAGACGAGCAAGACTCAGACGATGTTTATATTGATGTGGAGCATTAGAACGAGGAACGATCGCTGTTGAGTTGTGTTGCTGTGACACTTCTCACAAACGCCAACGTCCTAAAGTATTGGAATCCTGTTTAGAGCGTTTGTAGCCTTCTAAACACAGTTGCTTCTCAATACTGAAATGTTAAATCGTTTTCGTTGGCAGTTTCGATCGCTCTGTCTTCTTATTTTTCTGTTGACGGTTATTGGAGTTTTTCTATCAAAGGTTCCGCCGTCTTTATCTCAAACCCGATTTGCTGATATTCAAGGTCATTGGGCGCAATCCTGCATCGAGGGGCTGACTAAAAAGAGGATTATCAACGGCTACTCTGACGGCACGTTTCGCCCCAACAACCCTGTGACGCGGGCAGAATATGCATCTCTGCTGGTGACTGCTTTTCCGGGAAGTGTGAATGCGACACTTCCAAGTAGAGACCTTAAATTTCGGGATATTCCTAACGGATTTTGGGCGGCAGGCGCGATCGAGCTAGCCACAAACGCAGGGTTCTTTTCTGGTTACCCTGACAAAACCTTTCGACCTAGCCAAAATATTCCTCGGGTGCAGGCATTGGTCAGTCTTCCTCATGCAGTGCAAAAACCTGCTGCCCAAACACTCTCTGTCTTTACAGATGCCCAAGCGATTCCTGATTATGCCAAAGACGCGATCGCGAGTGCCGTTGAGCAACGACTTGTGGTTAACTACCCAAATGTCAACCAATTCAACTCTAATCAACCTGCAACACGGGCAGAGATCGCAGCGTTTCTATGTCGAGCCTTACCCGACACAGCAAGCCTCGTGCCTAGTCAGTATGTAGCAGGACAAAAGACAGCGCTGAGCGAAATTCGTGGAGTTTGGCTGACGAATATCGACAGTGATGTGATGTTTAGTCGTGATCGTCTCACTAAAACTGTTCAAGAATTGGCTGATGCAAACTTCAATACCCTCTATCCTGCCGTCTGGAACTGGGGGTATACCTTGTATCCGAGTCAGAC
>JBBRMC010001103.1:0-1235 GCA_038231055.1 Leptolyngbyales cyanobacterium | reverse complement strand
TGTATTTGTTGATTTCTAACTGTTGGGTTGCCTTTTCATTGAGCAGAGGGCGACGAATGATGTCGGGCAAGCGACGGGGATCGAATTCGGTGGGGATCTTAGCCATGTTTTTTCTTGTTTATTCAGATGCCGTTATTCAGACACTTCCATCGTGTTTACCATCTCGGTTACCAACTTTGCATCGCCACCATAGACTTCATGAATTTTGGCGATCGCCGAGCGAGTAGCCACAATCTTTTCAGAATTAAGAATGTCGAACATGTTGAGCTGATCGGCTGCAATCAGTTGCAGCTTTTTGATGTTACGCGCCGACAAAACGATGTTTTCTTCTTTGCGATCGGTGATGATCAGGGTTTTGATTCCTGCGGTCACACCCCAACGCTCAAGCGCTTGACATAGTTCCTTAGTCTTGGGCTGAGCCAGATTTAAAGCAAAATCTTCAACGATAATCAAATCGGCGATGCGACTAACGAATGCTGTGCGAAGCGCTAGGCGGCGCTCTTTGCGGTTCATTTTGGTTTCATAGCTTCTAGGCTTTGGCCCAAACATGACACCACCACCACGGGTGAGAGGCGATCTTGTCGAACCTTGACGGGCGCGACCAGTACCTTTTTGTTTGAAGGGCTTACGACCACCACCACGCACTTCGGAGCGGGTTTTGGTGCAGGCTGTACCTTGGCGGGCATTGGCTAACTGTCTGACGAGGGCGCGATGAACTAAGCCTTTTGCACTTGCTTCTTTAGCAACGCGCAATTCAAGGTTTACTTCACCGACTTCATTCCCTGTCCAATCTATTACTGTAGGCATAACTTAAATTCTCTGGATCTTACGAACAAACTACTTCTTAGCCTTGCCGATAATTACGGTAGGAATGACGTTAAGCAATGCGCCAGGTTTACCAGGGACTGCTCCTTTGATTAGCAGTACGTTATTCACTGCATCGACTTTGACAATAATTAGTTTCTTCACGGTGATTTGCTTACCGCCAAGACGACCAGCCATTTTCTTACCAGGATAAACGCGACCAGGAGTTGTACCTGCGCCAGTCGAACCAGGTTGTCTGTGGTTTTTAGAACCGTGAGACATTGGGCCACGAGCAAAGTGGTGACGCTTTTGGTAACCAGAAAAACCTTTACCGATGCTAGTTCCAATCACGTCAACGATGTCGCCATCTTTGAATTGACTTACGTCTAGGGTCTGTCCGATCGCATATTCGCTAACATCGCCTAGACGAT
>JBBRMC010001102.1:0-1238 GCA_038231055.1 Leptolyngbyales cyanobacterium | reverse complement strand
TGGTTTGGCGTGGGTGTATCGTGGCGATTTACGCTGAACGATCAGGAAGAAATTTTCTTTTTGAAGCTGAAGCTAATTGCGTCTCCTCAAGAGTTGTTGAAATTGCGGCAATGAGTGACTATTCACAATTGACGACTTCCTAAAATTGTCTGCGGTAGATTGGGCGATGATGCAATACTGAGCTATTGTCACCCTCAACAAATTCTCTTGAAGTTAACGACTCGCGGACACTATAGCGTCAAAGCGTTGCTCGATCTCAGCTTTCAGCCAGAGTATGGTCCTGCGTCGGTGAAAGCGATCGCGCAACGGCAAGATCTGCCAGCTCCTTATCTAGAAAAGTTGCTGATTGAGATGCGACGGGCGAATTTAGTGATGTCTGTGCGAGGTGCTCATGGTGGCTACCAGTTGGCGCGTCCTCCTGCACAGATTTCGCTAGGGCAAATCTTAGAAGCGGTGGGCGAAAGCGTCGAACCCTTGCCACGTCACACACGCGACGGGACGCAAGCCGAAGACTGGGTGACGTTTAGCTTGTGGAATCGACTTCACAAAAAGCTCGAAGAGGCGCTCTATGGCATCTCGCTAGAAGACCTCTATTATGATGCGCGAAGCTGGCAAGCTGCCCAGGGGGAGGAAGCAAGCTTTGTGGTTTGAGTCATGGTCAGGAATTGGTGTGGTGGCGATCGCGGCTCTCCTGGATTATTGGATTGGCGATCCGTGGGGATGGCTGCATCCAGTGCAAGTGATGGGATGGGTGATCAATCACTACACAAAACTGGCTTTAAAAGAATTCAATCGTCCACCATCATTACGATTGGCAGGAGTGTTTCTCACGATTTTCATGATCGTAGGCAGCAGCACGATCGGATGGATTATTGTGTCAATTTCGACCGCATTACATCCAGCATTTGGAATGGCGATTTCGAGTGTTTTGTTAGCCAGTTGTTTTGCGGGGCGAAGTCTACGATCGGCGGCAGAAGAGGTGTTGCAACCTTTAGCAGACGGAGATCTCGATCGGGCACGATCTCAGCTTAAAAAATATGTCGGACGCGATACTGAAAATTTATCTGAGTCGGAGATTTTACGAGCGATGTTAGAGACGGTGACTGAAAATGCAACCGATGGAGTGATGGCTCCGTTGTTTTATGCGTTGCTTGGTGCGTTTTTGCCATTTGGGGGTAGCGTTCCGTTGGCGTTGGCGTATAAAGCAGCTAGTACATTAGATTCGATGGTGGGATATC
>JBBRMC010001101.1:0-1248 GCA_038231055.1 Leptolyngbyales cyanobacterium | reverse complement strand
TCATAAGGTTTAGAAGTTACAACACTTCGGGGTAATCATCATGGTGCAAGAACGGAACCTTGAGCGTCCCAGGTATCAGGAGCGGGATGTTGACCAACGTTTACGCCGCCCAAGTGTTGGTGGAGGAGTGAGGGAAGGGGCAGGCAATCTAGTCACCGATACAGCAACCGGGCTAGCCTTGCTGTTCTCGATCGTGTCATTTTTCTTTAGCAGTGTGGCAGTGATTCAAGGAGTCCAAACACGCCGAGAAGTGCAGGCGTTGCAGCAGGCAACAAATCGCCCGACTACCTCTGTAGCGACTAACTCGACTTCTGCACCGCTGACCCAATCGTTTGCGCTTCCGGGCAATCTGCCTCCGATCGCACAGCGCGTCGATCCAAAGCGGTTCAATGAGCCTATCTATGGCGGAACTGGACGGATTGAACTGTTGTCTGCCGATCGGGTTAATGGGACTAACGACTCAAACGTAGTGAATTTAAAGATGCGGGTTCAGCGTGTGGGTGAGCAAGTGCAGGGGATCGGAGACATCAATCTAGCCAAAACGGTTGCTATTAACTCTCGAACCAATATGCGTTATCCGGCTCTCGATTTCCGAACTCCTTACGGAAACGCATTATCCCTTTACAGTCTACGTCCGGGGCAATCAGCCGATGTGACCGTGATGCTACGCGTTCCCCAGGGGCTAAACCGCATTGACTTACAGATTCCTGAGACAGTTGTCTTTCAAGGAGTGCCGATCGCGGCTGCTCGCTGAGGCAAGTTGTAAAAATCCCCGACTTTGGAATGTGGATTAAATAAGATCCAGACTTTCCCTCACCCTAGCCCTCTCCCGGCAGGAGAGGGAACAAGATTTTAGCTCCCTTCCTTGTGAGGCTACCGTGTACACACAAGTTGATCCGATCCGTCATTGCCAAAACCTTTCGCCCCCTAAATCCCCCATTCTGGTGGACTTTGAGATGAAGCGAGGTTTTAGAGGTCAAGCCATTTATCTTGTTCAAAGTCCCCCAATTTTGGGGGATTTAGGGGGCATAAGCCGACTCAAACGAAGCTACGAGGACTTGTGTGTACACGGTAGACTTCGTGAGGAGGGCAAATTTCCGGCGTTATTAAATCCACAATCCTTCAGTGAGATTAATAAAGTTGAGGATCTGAATAGAGGATTCAACCAGAGTTAGTCTTCGGGTAATACCCATTGGGGAGGAGCCGTTCGCTTTTTGCGAGCAGCTTCTTCTGCCATAGCAATCATCT
>JBBRMC010001100.1:0-1250 GCA_038231055.1 Leptolyngbyales cyanobacterium | reverse complement strand
CATGAGCCTGAATTTGTTCCTGTTTGTCAGCATCCATCAGCGGCACTCCTCAGATCATAAGGTGATGACGTTCAGCATCATAGGACGATTCCCAGATGAACTCCTGAGTATTTCTGCTCACTGCATAACTGGGATGCACCCGCATTGCGCTTTGTCGTCTCTACTTATCCCTACTCTGGGGTCTACCTCGTGAGGTTAGGACGACAACGGTGGGCGATTGAGGGCTTCTTCAAAACCATCAAACATCGCTTTGGCTTGGATTGCTTTGGTCAGAAGACTTGGTTGGGCATTTATCGCTGGTTGATGCTGTCCTTAATTGCTTATTTGCTGGCACACTGGGTGTCTCGAACCTTCCCAAATTGGGCGCCACTCGATTGGGGCGAAGTGTGTGCTCAAACAGTCGCAGACCTCTTGCCTCAGATTCTGTGGATCAAGCTATTACGTCAGATTCAAATGAGTCGCAGCCTTGCAGAGGAACACGGGTTTGAAATTGTTGTCAAGCCCCTCCCCGTCCCTTATTGAGACTACTGCAAGATGTGAGCTAACGTTCCTGGTCAGCGGCAGCAGATGTCTTTAACTCAGCACCCAGGGCTTTCGTCTGTCTGCTGCATTTGATTTATTATGCCGCGCTCATTCATGCACTGGCACCACTTCGCGTGGCGCTAGGAAACCAAGGACAATTGCCACCAAGATCAATGCTGGAACATCACCGACAAGATGTCCACGTTCCGCAGGATCAATCACTGCCTGTACCGCCATAATCAGCCCGTGGACAGCGCTCGACCAGACGGTAAACCAGATCAAGCTGAGATGGGCTTCTGGTTTTCGAGAAGCCCATAGCAAAAAGATACCGAGCGTTGCATAAACGCCGATGATCATCTGTAGAGATTCAGATTGATCGGGCTGCCATATCCAGCCCGAAGCCCAAATTTTCGTCAACGGATAGATCAGGAGAAAAGCGATTCCAACAACAACAAGGGCGATTCGCAAATACCGATCGTGCTCATTCATAGCTCCAACCTCCTAATCGTTTTTAAGGATAGTCTCTACTACTGGAACGCCTACTTGTAATAGTATCTACTAAAACTTCAACTTTGGAGGGTTAAAATCTTACTTGAGTGTTGTGATGTCACGAGAGGAAAATAAGACAAGGGACTGGTGGGCTATGAATGCGAGAATTGCTTCTGTTGCTTAGCAAACAAATTAGTGAACACCTGTGCTGCCGCCTGTCCTTGCAAGAGCTGGTCATG
>JBBRMC010001099.1:0-1251 GCA_038231055.1 Leptolyngbyales cyanobacterium | reverse complement strand
TAGTCGATCGCAATTCAGCCTCTCACAATTTTGCTAACGCTATGAACACCAAAACTAACCTCCATTCGCTCATTCCATTGAATGAAGCTTCGTTATCTCACTTGCCCCAAAATGTGCAGACTCCCAAGTACGATCGCTCTCGATTGCTCAATGGAATTATCCATATCGGAGTCGGCGGCTTTCATCGAGCGCACCAGGCACTTTATCTTGACAACTATTTTCACCAGACCCCCGATCGACAGTGGGGAATCTGTGGGGTTGGGCTACTCGAACAAGACAAGCGACTACGAGATGCATTCCAAACTCAAGATTGTTTATATACGCTAGTAGAACGCGCATCGACGGGTAATACAGCCCGAATTATCGCGTCGATTCATCAGTATTTGTTCGCACCCGATAACCCTGAGGCTGTGATTGCAGCCCTATCAGCCCCAGAATGTCGTATTGTTACCCTCACCATTACCGAAGCGGGATATTACTACGTTGAGGGAAGCGGAACCTTTGATGTGAACCATCCGACTATTCAGCACGATTTGCAGCATCCTAAAACACCGATCGGCACGTTTGGCTTTTTGACTGCTGCCCTTGAACGCCGACGCAACAAAGGATTACGTCCCTTCACGGTGCTGTCGTGTGATAACTTGCAAGGCAACGGCAAGATCGCTCGAACGATGCTGACCGCGTTTGCAGAACTGCGCGATCCGAGTCTGGCGCATTGGATTGCGGAAAACGTCACCTTTCCCAACAGCATGGTCGATCGCATTACACCTGTGACGACTGAGTTAGATAAACTGATGGTCGCTGAACAGTTTGGAATTGAGGATGCTTGTCCGGTGGTCGCCGAGCCATTTATTCAATGGGTAATCGAAGACTCGTTTTGTGCCGGTAGACCTGATTGGGAAACCGTTGGCGTACAAATGACAGAGGATGTTCATCCCTACGAACTGATTAAAATTCGGTTGTTGAATGCAAGCCATGTTCTGATTGGCTACCTTGGAATATTGGCAGGCTATCACTATGTTCACGAAGTCATGGGTGACCCAGTTTTCCGACAAGGAGTAAGTGCTTTGATGGAAGAGGTCACCTCGGTGCTTCAGCCTGTACCAGGAATCGATTTGAGCGAGTATAAAAAAACGCTAATTGAGCGATTTGCCAATCCCAATATTCAGGATCAGCTTCCCCGTCTCTGTTTAAATGGGTCAGCCAAACTGCCAAAATTTATTCTCGGATCGCTTCGAGACCAGCTACAGC
>JBBRMC010001098.1:0-1252 GCA_038231055.1 Leptolyngbyales cyanobacterium | reverse complement strand
GCGTGTTTGCAGACTATTGCTTGACGCTGACTCACAAGATTGTGTTTGGGTTAGAGGGCGGCTATGACTTTAATGCGCTGTCTCGATCGGTGGTGGCAACCGTCGATCGTTGTCTGATTCACCAGGCTTAAGATCAACCACGACGGCACATTCAGCCTTGCTTTTGATGCTGTCAAAGATACTGTAGGGGCATCTTTTTCATCCAGTTTTGCCTGTCGCAAATTCTGTAAGTCTTCTGGCTTCCATCCCTGCCGCTACTGCCTAGGGATCAAGCTGCAATTGTTAATTCTGACTATCAGGCAATGGCTCGATCGTCCGCTTTTTTCCTTGCAAGGTGGGAGGAGACTAGACATCAGCGATTGCGCCCCGACTATCAAGAGCTAGCAAAAGTTTTGATGCAACGCACTGAGGAAGCGGTTGATCGGCTACACCCTACGATCGCAGTGGGTGAGCGAGAAGTTCGCGATTTGTTAAACAACTCCGATGATTTTGAGCAGCTTCGAGATACCGTGGACACCTTTACGATCCTGCTACCGGGGCTGTTGATCAACAATGCAATCTTTCTGAAAAAGTTGGTAGCCCAACCCAGCCTTCCAACCTCAAAGGATTGAGTAGAGTCTATGGAATTTCTCCTTGAGGTAGAGGTGCCAGATCAGAATTGGGCTTAAGATAACGTCAATAATCTAAAGATCTTGCAACACTTAAAAGCAAATAATATGCAACTCCAAATCGAATGTAATAGTTCACCTTCTAAGCAGCTTTGCTGTCTCTGCACCCACTCCTTTGAAAGCAGGCAAGCCAAAGTGATCATTTGCAATGATCAGGGAAAGGGATGTGGTGAGGTCTGTCCTCAATGCATCGGTCAAGGCTTTGGTTGGATCAAAAATCAGTTTGAGCAGTTGCATCAACCTCAGAAAACGCTACGAACTCATCGGAGAAAGGTTCAGGAAGTTGCAATTAGCGCATGAGCGAAAAGGTGAAGGGGTCAGGGTCAACCTGATGCCCCAAACCTATCTTAATTAAGTCAAAATTAAATGGTTTTGGGCATCCACGATCACCTTGCCCTGCCACTGAAGCCTACCTAACAGACGAGTTACGGTGACTCTCGTCGTGCAGCAAGCACTGGCAAAATTTTGGTGAGTCAGCCGCACCTGCAATCGGGTTCCATTTTCAACGGGTTGCCCAACTTCCTGCTTGAGCATAGACAACAGTCGGTTTAGACGGTCTTGCACTCGAAGCTGTCCATAAATTG
>JBBRMC010001097.1:0-1252 GCA_038231055.1 Leptolyngbyales cyanobacterium | reverse complement strand
GATGCTTCCAGGAGAGGTGCAGCGCATGACCGCTGGAACAGGAGTCACCCACAGTGAATATAATCACTCTGCTCAAGAACCCGTCCATCTTCTGCAAATCTGGATTTTGCCTGCAACGCAAAACTTAGAGCCTGGATACGAGCAAAAAGCCTATTCAGAGGCAGAAAAACGTGGAAAGCTTCGTCTAATTGCGTCCCAAGACGGTCGCGATGGGTCAGTCACGGTTCATCAAGATCTCAATCTCTACGCCACGATTTTAGGAACTGGTGATCAGGCGAGTTTTGCGGTCAAAGGCGATCGCCATGTTTGGGTTCAGGTGGCACGCGGCGCGATCGGGCTGAACGGTCAGCATCTAGAGCAAGGCGATGCAGCCGCTATTAGCCAAGAAGACGTGCTTGATTTGACGGGCGAAGAAGACGCTGAGGTGCTGGTGTTTGACCTTGCTTAAACGATGTCAGCAAAACTATGAGGTTTGAGCGATGAGGTTTGAACCAGAAATGCCTACGCTCAAAACTCATAGCTAGAAACCACTTTAGGAGAAAATGCAATGGCACTAGGAATGATGGTCGAAGGCAAATGGACGACCGACTGGACAGAGCGCGACGAAAAAGGTCAGTTTAATCGAATGCCGACTCATTTTCGCGATCGCGTCACCGCCGATGGATCAAGCGGCTTTAAAGCTGAAGCAGGACGCTATCACCTCTATATTTCGTTGGCGTGTCCGTGGGCGCACCGGACTCTGATTATGCGCCAACTTAAGGGGCTGGATGACGCGATCGGGCTTTCGATCGTCGATGCCGTTTTGAGTGACAAAGGCTGGGAGTTTTCTGAAGAACCTGGGGCGATTCCTGATGCGGTGAATCACGCTCACTATCTGCAAGAAATTTATCTCAAAGCCGATTCCAAATACACCGGACGCATTACGGTGCCTGTGCTGTGGGATAAAGAAAAACAGACGATCGTCAACAACGAATCTCGCGAAATCATTCGGATGTTTGATCTAGAGTGTGGCGCGATCGCGAAGTCCGATATCGATTTATATCCTCAAAACTTACGCGAAACGATTGATCAGACGATTGACGCAATCTATATGCCGATTAACAACGGAGTCTATCGGTCTGGATTCGCAACGTCTCAATCAGCATATGAAACAGCCGTAACAGAACTGTTTGAGAATCTCGATCGCTGGGAAACCGTTTTAGGAATGCAGCGATATCTGTGTGGTAATCGGTTAACCGAAGCCGATATTTGT
>JBBRMC010001096.1:0-1252 GCA_038231055.1 Leptolyngbyales cyanobacterium | reverse complement strand
TCAAGGCGACCACGAGCGGACTGGTTAAGATGGGGACTTCAGACATTAGGGAACCTCCACTAGACAGCAGGGTTAGATAGACCTTCTTTCTAGCAAACTTAACGGCATTCCCTATTTACTATCGAAAACGAATTAGCCCTACCAGAGAGAGGGGGATTTAGGGGGCAGAAGCTGACTCAAACGAAGTGACGAGGACTTGTGTGTACACGGTAGCCCGCAGGAGAGGGGTTGGGGGGAGGAAATTCATGGTTCTCAGCAACACAACCTAGACTTCAACAAGCTGATTGTCTTGCCGCAAACACGCTTCGATGAAGCCGTCTAATTCGCCATTCATGACATCTTGAATGGCGGTCGTCTCAACCCCAGTGCGAAGATCTTTCACCATTTGATAGGGGTGAAACACATAGTTGCGGATCTGATTGCCCCAAGCCGCTTCGACAATATCGCCCCGGATATCGGCGACCTCTTTGGCTCGCTGTTCTTGAGCGATGATCAGCAATTTGGCTTTGAGAATCACCAGGGCTTTTTCTTTGTTTTGAAGCTGCGATCGCTCCTCAGTGCATCGCACCGCAATTCCGGTCGGCAAGTGTGTAATTCTCACGGCAGTTTCAACTTTGTTGACGTTTTGCCCGCCTTTTCCGCCCGCGCGAGAAGTCGTAATCTCTAAGTCTTTATCCGGAATGTCTAACTTGACCGACGTATCGATCATCGGCATCACTTCTACCCCGGCAAAGCTCGTTTGGCGCTTGTCGTTGGCGTTAAACGGCGAAATTCGCACGAGGCGATGGGTGCCCTTCTCAACCTTAAGATAGCCGTAGGCATATTTGCCATCAATCTCTAACGTGGCGGACTTAATCCCCGCTTCGTCACCCTCTGACTCTTCGGTGAGATGCACCTTATAGCCGTGAGCTTCGCCCCAGCGCGTATACATTCTCAGCAACATCTCTGCCCAATCTTGAGCATCGGTGCCACCCGCCCCTGCGTTGATCGTGAGAATCGCTCCCTTGGTGTCGTAGGTGCCTGAGAGCATCTGCTGAAGCTCCCACTGGTCGAGTTCTTGCTTAAGTTGATGGGTTTTTTGCTGCCCTTCTTCTAGCAGCGAGTCGTCCATTTCTAACTCCAGCAATTCTAAAATTGCCTGAGCATCTGCCAGCAACGATCGCCATTGCTCAAACTGCTGAAGGTGAGATTTGTAGTCGTTGAGTTCTTGCAAAATCTGCTGAGCTTTGGTCTGGTCTTCCCACAGTTCAGG
>JBBRMC010001095.1:0-1253 GCA_038231055.1 Leptolyngbyales cyanobacterium | reverse complement strand
GTCAACTGTTGAAGCGACTGGGCAAACTGCTGATCGTCATCCATCGCTACCTGCAAATAGGCGATCAGTCGATCTTTTTCTGCCAAGTTACCTTTTTCAAGTTCAGTCAGTGCCATTTCTGCGGTTGGCTTTCCCCATAATTTTGTGCGAATACTCGTGTAGAGTTCCTCAATTTTCTTTACACCCTTTTCCGTAAACTTCTTGGCAAGCTCACCTGCCCCCGATTCGATGAACTTTCTAGAAGCGAGGTCAAAGATAACAGCAGCCGTCAACGTGGTTACAGGTTCCATTAAGAACACTTCGGGTAGGGATATCTCTTTATATACTCAAAGCATCGAATCTGTTCCGCAAACTGTCATCGTTCTCACTCATAAAAACTGTCACGCTTCTCAGATCAAGCGCGATCGTTCTCATTTGCAGGGCGAACATTTCGATTTGGAGCGCAAACATTTCGATTTGAGGCGCAAACATTTCGATTTGGAGCACGAACGTTCTTATTTGCAGTGCGAACATTTTGATTGGAGGTGCAAACATTCTTATTTGCAGGGCGAACATTTCGATTTGGAGTGCGAACATTTCGATTTGGCGCACAAACATTCTCATTCGGAGCGCGATCGTTCTCATTCAAAACAGAATAGCTCGATGATTTTTGGAAATGAATGTCGATGAATGGGGCGCGGTTGGTGCCATGAACCGCCCTGAAACGAATTTCAGGGTGAACCGACAACGCAGCGAAACAATCTAAATGACACTCCTCGTTCAAACCCGATCGCTTGCCTACAAAACCCGATCGCTGCCAGTCAAACTGTAATACGTCAGTGGTTTTCGCCAAAGGTCTACAGCAATACGTCTAGACCGCTTGATCAAAGCGATCGATACCCTCGATCGTCCAATTGAGGTCTTTGACCACGGGCGATAAAAAGACTCCCTGATCCAGTGTCATGCCGTTCATCTTCCATAGCGCAATCTGCCCAGTGCTGGGGTTACGCCAAAGAATATCGAGCTTGCCATCACCGTCAAAATCTGAGGTGCCCTCAATCTGCCAACCTAGAGGAGTTTTCAGCGTAAAGATCCCTTTATCAAAGCTCATCTTGTTCAGCTTCCAAAAGGCGTTTTCGCCCGTTAGGTTGTTTTGCCAGAGAAGATCTAAATTGCCATCACCGTCAAAATCACCAATGCCTCGGATCTGCCAAGCTGCATCCTTAACAGCAGGCGACAGAAGACTCGCTGACTCGAAGCTCATATCATTCAGC
>JBBRMC010001094.1:0-1255 GCA_038231055.1 Leptolyngbyales cyanobacterium | reverse complement strand
TCTGTCTTATAAAGCTCTATTCCAACTGCGAGGAGAGACTTCCTGGGACGATCGCTTAGTGTTAGTGGCGATCGACGATGCTAGCATTCGTAAATTGGGACGATTTCCGTGGTCACGACGAACCTATACTCAGTTAATTAATAGGTTAGACAATGCTGAACCCAGCGTGATTGTTTTGGACGTGCTGTTGTCAGAATCAACCCCTGATGACGCAGCGCTTGCCAATGCCATGACTCAATCTGGACGGGTGATCCTAGCACAAGGCAGGGATAGCACTGGGCTGCCCCTACTGCCCGTGTTACCCCTCCAAGACGCAGCCCTCGCGACCGGGCACATTCTAATTCACCAAGACGCAGATGGGCTGGTTCGCAGACTTGAGCCGCAGAATGATGGAGAAAGTGCGCTAGGCGTTGCGGCAGTCCAAGGCTATTCTCTGACGCAAGCCATCATTCAGCCTCCTGATCTGAGTCAACCCCTCTGGCTCAACTGGATTGGAGCACCGCCGCCGCAATACGCGTTTGCCGATGTCGTTAAGGGTCAAGTTGACGATCGCGTGTTTCGCAACAAAATCGTGCTCGTCGGCGTGACCGCAGCAGGCATTGACCCACAAATCACGCCCTTTAATCAATCCTCTTTGATCAGTGGCGTACATCTTCAGGCAACGCTGATCAACAATCTACTGCAACATAATCTCCTGAAGTCGATCGACGGAGCTTGGCTACTGCTCATTTTTCTGGGAGCGGCTCCGGGTTTTGGGTGTCTGATTGGCAATCGCCGTATCGAACAGCAAGTGGCGATCGCAGCGATTTTGAGTGTGGGATGGGTTGGCATGAGCGTTGCTCTTCTGAAGGGAGGCTATTTATTGCCCGTTGCGCTGCCTCTAAGCTTAGTGTTTAATACAACCCTGACTACGATCGTGTTAGAGCGTTTAAGAATGAATACGCTGCTTCAACAACAAGTGCAGCAGCTTTGGCGCATCTATCAAGCCGATCTCGTAACCCCGCCGCAGCCAAAATCTGAGTTAGCACATCCCATCTCTGTGCCCTCTATGCAGCCCGTGACTCAACTCGCTGCCTTAACTGAACAGTTTGGACGATCGCAATCGACTCAAGCGGCGATCGCTCGCAGTCTTTCGATCGGGCTAGTCGCTGCTGATTTAAAGGGATTGGTTTGGTTTTGCAATCCAGTTGCAGCAGATTGGCTCACCATTCAGCGGGGCAGCCAGTTAGAACACCATCTCGTGCCGGAGTGGATC
>JBBRMC010001093.1:0-1258 GCA_038231055.1 Leptolyngbyales cyanobacterium | reverse complement strand
GGTCTGAGGGAGTGTTCTGCAACTAATCACTGGTTTTGGGTAACACCAGGGAGTGCTTCTACTATCTGTATCTCTTCAATGCACTAATCTGGAGATGACAACATTCTAATTTGTCTTGCTCATGACTGTCTCGAACGCTACTTCAAATCCCGTTGGTGAAATCTCGCTGGTCGCGTTGGCACAAAAAACTCAGACTGCCGCTCGTCGCTTGGGAACGCAATCCACGGAGGTAAAAAATCGAGCGATCGCTGCCATTGCCGATGCGTTAGAAGCCAACACCACCGAGATTCTCACTGCCAATGCTGCCGATTGCGCAGCCGCAAAAGCCGCAGAGATTGCTCCGGCTCTTTACGCGCGATTAAAGCTGGATGAAGCAAAATTAAAGGCAGCGATCGCCGGAGTGCGGGATGTCGGCAGATTGGCAGACCCGATCGGAGTTGTTCAAATCAACCGCGAACTTGATGAGGGACTGATTCTCAAAAGAGTCACCTGTCCGTTGGGAGTGCTGGGCGTAATTTTTGAGGCTCGACCCGATGCGGTGATGCAAATCTCAAGCTTGGCGATTAAGTCAGGAAATGGCGTAATTCTCAAAGGTGGCAAAGAGGCAATCCATTCTTGCGAAGCCCTTGTAAAAGCAATTCATCAAGGGTTAGCACCAACAGATATTGATCCATCGGTGGTGCAGCTATTGACGACACGAGAGGAAACGCTAGAGTTATTGAAACTCGATCAGTTTGTGGATTTGATTATTCCTAGAGGATCAAATTCATTTGTGCGTTTTGTGCAAGACAATACCCGCATTCCGGTGTTAGGACACGCAGAAGGAATTTGTCATCTGTATGTCGATCGCAGTGCCAATATCCAGAAAGCAATCAAAATCACAGTTGATTCTAAAACTCAATATCCAGCAGCTTGTAATGCGATCGAGACTCTCCTTGTGCATCAAACGATCGCGCCTGAGTTTCTCTTAGAAGCTGTGTCTGCACTACAAGCAAAGAATGTAGATCTGCGAGGAGATGAACGCACTCGTGAAATTCTTAATATCATGGCTGCAACAGAAGAGGACTGGGTGACTGAATACAGTGATTTAACGTTAGCGATCAAGATTGTGGATTCGTTAGAAGCCGCGATCGAGCATATTAATACTTACGGATCACGACATACAGACGCGATCGTGACTGAAGACCTAACATCGGCTCAGATCTTTCTAGCTCAAGTTGACGCGGCGGGTGTTTATCACAACTGCTCAACTCGATTT
>JBBRMC010001092.1:0-1260 GCA_038231055.1 Leptolyngbyales cyanobacterium | reverse complement strand
GATGCGGCGATCGAGCACTATCAAGCTGCGATCGCTCTCGACCCAAATTTTTATCAAAGTTACTACAACCTCGGCAATGCCTATCTTGCTCAACACCAGAATGAGGACGCGATCGCGGCGTATCGTCAAACGTTGAAATTGAAGCCCGACCATCGCCAATCGCTGCATAATTTGGGGGCGTGTTTGCAAAACTTAGACCAGTTCGAGGAGGCAGCGATCGCCTATCAGCAAGCCTTGGCGCTCAAACCTGATCACGCGATCGCCCACAATAGCTTAGGCGAAATTTTGCGAAAACTGGGGCGAGTAGATGACGCGATCGAGCATCTTAAACAGGCGATCGCCCTTGATTCCTGCTTTGCAGAGGCACACAACAACTTAGGAGTCGCCTACTACTATCATGGGCAGTTTGAAGAGGCAGACGATTGCTATCAGAGTGCGCTGAGGCTCGCTCCTAGCTATGCCAATGCTCAACTCAATGATGGGTTTTTATCCTTGCTGAAGGGCGATTTGCAAAGGGGATTTCGACACTATGAACAACGCTGGGCAGGACAATCTCTCACACCGCCTTCGTTTCCTCAGCCTCATTGGGATGGCTCTAATCTCAACGGCAAAACGATTTTTATCTGTCACGAACAAGGGTTTGGAGACACGATTCAGTTTGTTCGTTATGCCTTGTTGATCGCAGAACGGGGTGGACGGGTGATCGTCGGGTGTTCAGCCCCGTTGATGCGATTGCTCAAAACGGCTCCTGGCATCGAGCAACTTGTTCTCGAAGGTGAACCGCTCCCGCTTTTTGATTGTTATGCGCTGTTGCTGAGTTTGCCCTATTTGCTGGGCACGACGTTAGACACGATTCCTGCTGCCATTCCCTATCTCTCGGCTCCTCATCTTCCGACTGCCAATACCCGTCTCAAAGTTGGGATTGTGTGGGGTGGAAATTCTCAAAACGGGAACGATCGCGTTCGCTCTATTACGCTCACCGAGTTGCTGCCGCTATTGAGCTTAAGCGGAGTAGAACTCTACAGTTTGCAGAAAGGCAGATCTGAGGAGTTGCACCAGTTTCAAGAGGCGCATCCGACGATCGACATTGTTGATTTGGATCAGCAGCTTGAAGATTTTGCAGACACGGCGGCAGCGATCGCGACCCTTGATCTAGTAATCAGTGTTGATACATCGGTTGCCCACCTAGCCGGGGCAATGGGCAAATCGGTTTGGATTTTGCTGTGCGCGGTTCCTGATTGGCGATGGATGCTCGATCGG
>JBBRMC010001091.1:0-1262 GCA_038231055.1 Leptolyngbyales cyanobacterium | reverse complement strand
TCAGCCCTCAGTATGGTGTTAATTTTGGCAGTTAGTTTAGCGATCGCGCTGCTCATCAAATACGGCGATAAAAATGCAAGCTCCCTCTAAAACTCCCCTTCGCATCTCTTGGCAAGCGCTATTTTCGGTGCTGATGTTTGGTTTCATGTATCTGCCGATTTTGGTGCTGGGATTCTATAGCTTTAATCAGTCACCCAATAGCGCTCAGTGGGGAGGGTTTACGCTATCGTGGTATGTCAAATTTTTTAACGACAGCCGCATTCTCTCAGCGTTGTCAGATAGCTTAACGGTGGCATTCTGTGCAGTTGGCATTTCTGCCATCATCGGCACACTCATGGCAGTGGGACTAGCGCGTTATCGATTTCCTGGAAAGCAGTTATATCAAGGTGCCTCTTACTTACCCCTGATCATTCCAGATATCGCGATCGCGGTTTCGACCTTAGTATTCCTCGCAGTAATCGCAGTGCCATTAAGCTTATGGACGATTGTTGCTGCCCATACCGTATTTTGCTTATCCTATGTCGCGTTCGTGGTGTCTACTCGCCTTGTCAATCTCAATCCGCATCTTGAAGAAGCCGCCCAAGATTTAGGCGCAACTCCCTATCAGTCATTAGTGATGGTGCTGTTGCCAGAATTAATGCCCGCGATCGTCTCTGGCTGTCTCCTAGCATTTGTCCTCAGCATGGATGATTTTCTGATTTCCAGTTTTACGGCTGGAGGGGGCGCAACGACTCTGCCCATGGAGATCTTTAGCCGCATTCGCACCAGTGTCAAACCCGATATCAATGCCTTGAGTGTGGTGCTCATGGTGGCTTCTGGTGCAGTGGCACTGGTTGCAGAGACTATCCGCTATCGCAGTGAGAAAAAGCGCCTCCAGTAAGCGAGAAAATCTGTGCAAAATAGAGTCAGTCTCACTAGCCTGATTTTATGATTGCCACAACGCTCTCTACGTCTCACCCGATTCAACCGCATCTAGACGATCGCTTTGCCATCACGTTTGCGCCTCTGCTGCTGCAAGAGGTCTATGAGCTAGCCGATGATCCGGCGAGTGGCGCGATCGTGGTGATGAGCGGCATGGTTCGCAACAAAACCGATGGCAAGGCGGTCGAGTCGTTGGAATATCAGGCGTATGAACCGATGGCGCTGCGGGTCTTTCAGCAAATTGCGGCAGAGATTCGCAAAACCTGGACGGAGGTGAATCGGGTTGTGATTCATCATCGGGTGGGCAAATTGCAGATTGGCGAAATCAGCGTGTTGATTGC
>JBBRMC010001090.1:0-1264 GCA_038231055.1 Leptolyngbyales cyanobacterium | reverse complement strand
GAATCGAGCGACGACAGCGAGTAGCTGACATCATTGTGAAGCTGGCGACAGAACCCGGTGACGCAAGTGTCGTTTGCGATGCCTTAGGATTGAAACGAGCCACCTACTACCGACTGATTCAGCCACCAAAAGCACTCGCGGATAAAAAGCCTAGAGTGGGGCCTCCGCGTGCCTTGAGTGATGATGAGAGAGACAAGGTTTTAAACGTGCTCCACGAAGACCGATTTGTTAACCAAGCCCCATCAGAGATTTACGCCAAGCTTTTAGATGAGTGCATTTACCTCTGCTCAATCCGCACGATGTATAGAATTCTTCAAGACAACAATGAAGTCAAAGAGCGCCGCAATCAGCTGCGTCATCCACAATACAGCGCTCCTGAGTTGCTGGCTACAGGGCCCAATCAAGTTTGGAGTTGGGATATTACTAAACTAAAGGGACCCGAGAAGTGGCTCTCTTACCATCTTTACGTCATTATCGATATTTACAGCAGATACGTTGTCGGATGGATGATTGCTCGTCGAGAAAGTGATGAATTGGCTGAGGTTCTCATTTCTGAGACCTGCAACAGGCAAGAAATCGAGACTGACAAATTGGTATTGCACTCCGATCGTGGCCCGTCGATGACATCAAAGTTGGTGGCACAGCTCCTCAGTGATCTGAGCGTGACAGAATCTCACAGCAGGCCGTATGTGAGCGATGACAACCCATTTTCCGAAAGTCATTTTAAGACCTTAAAATACCAACCGACATTCCCAAAGAGATTTGGATGCATTGCCGATGCCAGGGCGTTTTGTCAAAGCTTTTTCGAATGGTACAACAATGAACATTATCACTCCGGGATCGCTCTCATGACTCCCGCTTCGGTGCATCACGGGTTGGCGGCAGAATGCAACACAAATCGTTTAGCGGTGCTTCTGAAGGCACACAGCGAGCATCCAGAGCGTTTCGTCAATGGCTGCCCCACAGGTCTGCCTCTGCCGCAAGCTGTCTGGATTAATCCACCTAAAACAGCCGATTTGGAAACGGGAATTCTTGCCACTACTGGAAGTGGCACAATTGTCAAACGATTAGTTGCGAGTGACTGATAGAGTACATTATGCTTTATACCGCTTTTTCTAAGACGTCCAGCCATGGGCGTTTTAGAAAAAGTGGAACGCGCAAAGCGCTTTTTGGGGGACCCGCCGACAGTCGAAATCGGCAAAAATGTGAATAGTAATACACTAAACTAATGTGGAAATTATCTCAAAGTCATTGACACGTTCCG
>JBBRMC010001089.1:0-1265 GCA_038231055.1 Leptolyngbyales cyanobacterium | reverse complement strand
TAGGGCATCATCGCAGAGAGAGAGCAGCGGCGATGCAATCTGAGTGCCCAACGATTCGGGGGTTGAGAGACTTTGCTTATCGAGAATGCTCTGAGCGTTAAACAAATTAGAAAACGCCCCAATCAAACTGAGAATCGCTTCAGGCGAAAACACGACGCGATATTTGCCCGTTTTTATCTTGTCGTAATTGAGGTGACTGATCGTTTTATCAGCCGCTTCTTTGAGACAGCCGCTAATGTCTAACTCGTTTAGCCCATGACTGACTCGAAATGCGCCAGCGCTACGGGGCTTTCTGCCTTCTTCCTCAGTTTTGGTGTAGAGATAGAGCGAAGCAAACGAATGACCTTCATTGCGAACTGCCCCATCGCTATTGAGATAAAAGCGATCGATATCTCTCTGCGCCAATCCGTTATACGGAACGCCCTTAATCGCAGGATGTGCCGCCAATAGTTCTTTTTCTGCCTCGACCAGCGTTGCTAGCAGTTTAGACACAGGCGCTTGAGGAGTCTTAACGTCAGAATGGGGAGCCGTAGGAGCCGTCGCTTCAGGACTAAACTCAGGCACGTTTTCCTTCACGCCAAAGAAACTGGCTTCGTGAGCCGTCTTTAATGCGAGTTCTAGCCCGATCGGGTCAACATCCGTGGTCGAAGTCACCCCAACCGAGTTGTCATCATTCCAAACGCGAACGGTAACGCTCGATCGCTGAGATGCCTTCATCTGCTGAGGCTCACCGAGATCGACCTGAACGCTGGTTTCGTCGATCGCTGACCCATACACATCGTATTTTTTGATGCCCAACTTGTGAGCCGTTTCTCTTGCCGAAGCCGCAATGTCATCAATTTTAGGCATAACAAATCCAGTTCGTAATGTTAAAAAACCCGTAGAGACGTTTCGCTGAAACGTCTCCGCACACAAGACGTTAAACGCCAAAATTATCGTCCGCCAACCGTAATCGAATCAACTTTGATATGAGGTTGTCCCACAGTGACGTAAATGCTGCCACTCACCGAGCCACAAAATCCCGCCGCTAACCCCAGATCATTAGAACACATCGAAATTTTGTTCATGATTTCGGTTGCTTCACCAATCAGAGTCGCGCCTTTGAGCGGCTTCGTGAGTTTGCCGTTCTCGATCAAATAGGCTTCGTCTACGGCAAAGTTAAACTGTCCAGTGGAACCAACGCTGCCACCACCCATCTTCTTGCAATAGATGCCCTTCTCTATCGACGCAAACAGTTCATCAACCGAATGATTACCCGGTGCAAT
>JBBRMC010001088.1:0-1266 GCA_038231055.1 Leptolyngbyales cyanobacterium | reverse complement strand
CGTGCTCGAATGCGACAACGCAGACAGCATGAAGAAGTGCCCTCGATCGCCGTAGTTGGCTACACCAATGCTGGAAAATCCACGTTGCTGAATGCCCTCACGAATGCCGAAGTCTACACGGCTGATCAGCTATTTGCGACGCTTGATCCGACGACTCGGCGACTGAAGGTGATTGATCCCGTGAGTCAGGAACCAACGTCGCTGCTGCTGACCGATACGGTAGGGTTTATTCACGAGTTGCCGCCGTCACTGGTTGATGCGTTTCGTGCCACTTTAGAGGAAGTCACCGAAGCGGATGCTCTGCTTCACGTCGTGGATTTGTCCCATCCGGCTTGGCAAAACCAGATTCGATCGGTGATGAAAATCTTGTCAGAAATGCCGATCGCGCCTGGTCCAGTTCTCTTAGTGTTTAACAAAATCGATCAAGTAGACGGTGAAAATCTGAGTTTGGCACAGGAAGAGTTTCCGCAAGCGGCATTCATTTCTGCTAGCGATCGGCTGGGGTTAGAAACGTTGCGACAACGGCTATGTCAATTAGTGAAATATGCCGGAGCCACGCGGTAGAGACATTTTCTGGCTTAGAGATATCCCACCGAAACGTCTCTACAAGGCTAGTAAGTAGGTAAGTGGAATTAAATGTGAGATGGATGTAGGTTGGGTTGAGGGACGAAACCCAACACCCGCATGGGTTACGCCATCGCTAACCTATCCTACAAATAATGGTGCCTCCCTACTTAATTTCAAACCATTGAACGAGGAGGGATGCAATGGAAACCTTCTCGTTAATTAGATTTGCCTACTTAGGATTGTGGATTTAATAATGCCGGAAATTTGCCCTCCTCACGAAGTGGGGCGAAGCCCTCGCCCAACCCTTCTCCCTTGGGGAGAAGGGAGCTAGAATCTTGTTCCCTCTCCTGCTGGGAGAGGGCTAGGGTGAGGGAAAGTCTGGGTATTATTTAATCCACATTCCTTAAATAAAACTATTCCTCTCTCTCTAGGAAACCGTTTTACTTAAAATCACAAGGTTCCTCGCCAAATCCGATTCTTAGTACTTAAAACTTAACATCTCTTCCTATCCTTGCTCTCTTGCCGCCTGATTCATCCGCTCCTCCTCGTTAAATCACTAAATCTGCGGAATGGATAAAACCGCAACAATTCTGTAAATGAAAGCCTCTACAATGAGTTGGATTTAAACTCAACGGCTTTAACTTCACCATGCCTCGTCGCCAAGACCTCCACAAAATTCTACTCATCGGCTCCGGTCCT
>JBBRMC010001087.1:0-1271 GCA_038231055.1 Leptolyngbyales cyanobacterium | reverse complement strand
GGCGTTCAGCAACGGGCAAAACTTCAGCAAAAGGGCGAGCATCCCCATGTGTTGACGATGACCGCAACGCCGATTCCCCGGACGCTGGCATTGACCCTTCACGGCGATTTAGATGTCAGTCAAATCGATGAGTTGCCGCCCGGTCGAAAGGCGATTCAAACCACGGTGCTAGCCGGACGAGAACGCTTAAAAGCCTATGAGCTAATGCGGCGTGAAGTCGCTCAAGGTCGCCAGATTTATGTGGTGCTGCCGTTGGTTGAAGAATCAGAAAAACTGGATTTGAAATCGGCGATCGACGAACATCAAGAACTTCAAGAAAAGGTCTTTCCCGAATTCAAAGTCGGCTTGCTGCATGGGCGAATGACCTCTGCTGAGAAAGACGAATCGATTTCTCAATTTCGAGATAACCAGACTCAAATTCTGGTCTCGACCACGGTTGTTGAAGTGGGAGTTGATGTCCCCAATGCGTCGGTGATGCTGATCGAACACGCCGATCGCTTTGGGCTGTCGCAGCTACACCAGCTTCGCGGTCGAGTCGGTCGAGGGTCGGCTCAATCATTTTGTTTGTTGATGAGCAGTTCTAAAACCGAAACTGCCCGCCAACGC
Source organism: Leptolyngbyales cyanobacterium (assembly GCA_038231055.1). Classification (GTDB taxonomy): domain Bacteria; phylum Cyanobacteriota; class Cyanobacteriia; order Leptolyngbyales; family Leptolyngbyaceae; genus Phormidesmis_A. The sequence continues at coordinate 665 of JBBRMC010001087.1, read as the reverse complement.
CTCAAGGTATTAGAGCAATCGCAAGACGGTTTTTTTATCTCAGAGATGGATATGCGCTTTCGCGGTCCTGGTGCGGTGTTAGGCACACGACAATCAGGTTTACCAGATTTTGCGCTGGCAAGTTTAGTAGACGATCAAGAAGTGCTGGAATTGGCGAGAAGTGCGGCAGAAAGAACGATCGAGAAAGATCCGACGCTTGAGAAATGGGCAGTTATGAAAGCCGAACTTGAGTATCGCTATCAGCGCTTAATGGGCGGTGCAATTTTGACTTAGGCTTTCTTGAAGGGCTTGAAGAACGATCGGACTTTTCTCAACAAATACGACCAAAACCCTTTAGAAACCTTCTCGAATTTGTAGTAAAATAGGACATCGACAATATCTTCTAGCTTCATTGGCTCTAGATAAGAAACAACTTTATCCACTAAAGGATCGGCATCTTCTAAATATTTCTTCATTCCCAGTTTTTCCGAAACCTTCCACTTGGCTAGAAAGGCTCGGTGCATTTCTGTCTGATAGTCATCAAAGTCGTTTCTTTGACCATCCAAATATTGTTGAATATATCGGCAAGCGATTTCAGAACTGAGCATTGCGTGACGAATGCCTTCACCACCCAAGAAATTGATGGTTGAAACAGTGTCTCCGATCGCGATTAAATTATCTCGACT
>JBBRMC010001086.1:0-1273 GCA_038231055.1 Leptolyngbyales cyanobacterium | reverse complement strand
TGCCGCTTGAACCTCCACCATTTTGCTAACCAAAAACATCTCAGAATGACATCCCAGTTTCAACTAAGCTGGGTGGATGCCTTTTGTATATGCCGTGTAAACTCCTCGCCGGATATCCGCGCATTTTGAGGACTGTCTACAGAAAACGTCAGTGAAGCTGAGAAAGCCGCGATCTTGCGACGGGAGGGTGTCTATGCACCTCAGCTGCGGCGCTGGCGTTACGAGAGCAAGCAGAAGGCTCTGGAGCCGAAGAAGCGTGGCCCTGTAGCAAATCCCCTGACTGCTGAAGTGCGTTCGTTGATAGAGAAAAATGAGCGGCTACAGAAACGGCTCGACCGCGCCGAAAAGATCATCGAAGTTCAAAAAAAAATATCAGAGATTCTCGGAATCGTGCAAGTAGACCTGCCAGAATAGTCGAAGAGATTAAGGCCTGCGCCGAATCCATTGAAAATCTGTCGGCTAGCTGCTCTGCATTTGATATGCCCAGGGCGAGCTATTATCGCGCTGTTAACAGCACTGAACTGAAAGATAAATTAGGACCCTTGCAGAAACGAAGGTCGGCAAGGGCGCTGAACGTTGAAGAGCGGCAAGCAGTGCTCGATGTGCTTCACTCTATCCGCTTCCAAGACATGGTGCCTGCTGAGGTCTATGCCACGCTGCTTGATGAGAAGGTCTACCTTTGTTCGATTAGCACTATGTACAGAATTTTGCACAGTCAAAATGAAGTCCGCGAGAGACGTAGTGTCGCCTGCCGAAAGAACGCGGCGAAGCCAGTTCTTTTTGCAGAGGCGCCCAATCAGGTCTGGTCATGGGATATCACCGATTTAAGAGGCCCAGAGAGGGAGAGATACAAGCTCTATGTAATCATCGACATTTTTAGTCGATACGTTGTGGGCTGGATGATCGCCAGGCTAGAGAGTGCCGAGCTTGCATCAGTTTTGATCTCCGAAACGGTCGAGAAAGAAAAGGCCAACCCTCACAAACTCACAATACACTCAGACCGAGGACCGTCGATGACCTCACAATTGGTGGCAAATTTACTTTCAGATTTAGGTGTGACAAAGTCGTTAAACAGGGCGTATGTGAGCAACGACAACCCTTACTCGGAAAGTCATTTCAGAACACTGAAGGACCAGCCAATATTTCCAAAAAGATTCGGCTCACTGGCAGATGCGAAAGCCTTTTGCCGAGTTTTCTTTACTTGGTACAACGAAGTTCACTATCATTCAGGAATTGCACTTATGACACCGGCAGTTGTCCATCGTGGCCAAGC
>JBBRMC010001085.1:0-1274 GCA_038231055.1 Leptolyngbyales cyanobacterium | reverse complement strand
CTTCGCACACAGGGCGCAAGATGCATGGACTGTGGCACACCGTTTTGTCATACAGGCAACTTGATTAGTGGCATGGCAAGCGGTTGCCCCGTCAACAACCTCATCCCCGAATGGAATGACTTGGTATATCGCGGACTATGGCGCGAAGCTCTTGATCGCCTGCACAAAACCAATAACTTTCCAGAATTTACAGGTCGGGTCTGCCCTGCGCCTTGTGAAGGCTCCTGTGTACTAGGCATCAACAATCCTCCTGTGACAATCAAGAATATCGAGTATTCGATCATTGACAAAGGTTGGGAAGAAGGCTGGATCGTCCCCGAACCACCTGCTAAGCGCACTGGTAAAAAAATCGCCGTAATTGGTTCGGGCCCCGCAGGATTGAGCGCCGCCGCCCAACTTAACAAAGCAGGACATTGGGTCACAGTCTACGAACGTAGCGATCGCGCGGGTGGTTTGCTAATGTATGGCATTCCCAACATGAAGTTGGACAAAGAAAAAGTGGTATTGCGCCGCCTGAATATTCTTGAGCAAGAGGGTATCAAATTTGTTTGCAATACTGAAATTGGCAAGGATCTAGCGGCGGCTGATTTACTTAAAGAATTTGATGCGGTAGTTATTTGTACTGGTGCAACTAAGCCCCGCGACTTAAGTATCGAAGGACGCGAACTCAAAGGGCTTCATTTCGCGATGGAATTTCTAACTGCCAATACTAAGACAGTTCTGAATGGGAAGGCAGGGGATGAATTTATTTCGGCACAGGGTAAAGATGTCGTGATTATCGGCGGTGGCGATACTGGCACTGACTGTGTGGGAACATCGATTCGTCATGGCTGCAATAGTGTCGTTCAGTTAGAGATTATGCCGAAGCCTCCAGAAACTCGCGCTAAGGATAATCCTTGGCCTGAATGGCCAAAAGTCTACAAAATGGACTACGGACAAGAAGAAGCGAGTGCAAAGTTTGGTGACGATCCAAGGGCTTATATCACTACTGCTACTAAGATCGAGGGAGACGAAAATGGTCAAGTTAAGGCTGTTCACACCGTCCAAGTGCAATGGGAACGAAATGATAAAGGTCAATTCATTCCTAAGCAGGTGGCTGGTACTGAGAAGGTGATTCCTGCTCAGATTGTGCTGTTGGCAATGGGTTTCCTTGGTCCAGAACAACCTTTGCTTGATTCATTAGGTGTGGAGCGAGATCCCCGTAGCAATGTTAAAGCCAATCATGGTCAATTCACTACCAGTCTTCCCAGTGTCTTTGCCGCAGGAGACTGCCG
>JBBRMC010001084.1:0-1276 GCA_038231055.1 Leptolyngbyales cyanobacterium | reverse complement strand
GGTGGCCGCGGGCCGCCCCCAACCGTCTAATATTACACTACTATGGCAGGCTCAATGTAGCATCAGCTATCAAGCCCGAAAAAGTGGCAGTGCTTTGCACTGCCACTTTTTCGGGCTTTAAAATAGCGACAGCTAGCTATATTTTGCTAAAAGTCTCATCAAGTGAGACTTTTATGACAGAATTTATAGGCACAATGTCAAAAAAGTTTTCGTTTAAATAGTCATCATGCTCAAAGCTGGGATTGTCGGACTACCCAATGTGGGCAAGTCTACGTTATTTAATGCCCTAGTTGCCAACGCCAAAGCCGAAGCAGCCAACTTTCCCTTTTGTACGATCGAACCCAACGTTGGCTCGGTGTCCGTCCCTGACGATCGCCTGAATACTCTCGCTGAAATCGGAAAGTCTGCCCAAATCATTTCTACCAGAGTCGAATTTGTCGATATTGCGGGACTGGTCAGAGGCGCAAGCAAGGGTGAAGGTTTAGGAAATCAGTTCTTAGGAAATATTCGAGTGTGCGACGCGATCGTCCATGTCGTGCGCTGTTTTGAAAACGATGACATCATCCACGTTGAGGCTTCGATTGATCCAGTCCGTGATATTGAAATCATTACCCTCGAACTCGCCCTATCTGACTTAGCCCAAGTTGATCGCCGCATTGATCGCACTCGTAAAGCGGTTCGTAGCAAGGACTCTGAAGCTCAAATCGAATTAGTAGCTCTCGAAAAGGTGCGTGAAGTCCTTGATGCTGGCAAACCTGCGCGTTTAGCCAATCTTACTGATGAGGAAAAAGAAGCGATCGCGGTCTTGCAGTTGCTCACCCTCAAGCCAACTATTTATGCAGCCAATGTATCTGAAGATGATCTTGCTACAGGCAATGCTTTTGTCGATAAGGTAAAGGCGATCGCTGATGCTGAGAATGCTGAAGTAACAATCGTCTCGGCACAAGTCGAAGCAGAACTAATCGATTTGCCAGACGATGAGCGTCAAGATTTCCTAGAATCTCTTGGAGTCAAAGAGGGCGGCTTAAAGTCCTTAATTCGCGCCACCTATCATCTTCTAGGACTACGCACTTACTTCACAGTTGGCCCCAAGGAAGCCCGTGCATGGACAATTAATGCAGGTATGAAAGCACCCCAAGCCGCAGGTGTAATTCACTCTGATTTTGAGAAAGCCTTTATCCGTGCGGAAACTGTGGCGTTTAAAGATCTTGTGGAATTAGGCTCGATGAGTGCTGCTCGTGCGAAAGGACTGCTACGCAGTGAAGGCAAAGAATAT
>JBBRMC010001083.1:0-1282 GCA_038231055.1 Leptolyngbyales cyanobacterium | reverse complement strand
CGACTTTATTTAATTCACGATCGTTATGAATGCAAAAAAACCCGACTCCTTCATAGAAATCGGGGGTCTGAAGATGCTATAGATTAACTGCCGACGATCGTTCCACTAGACACGACCGCTTTTTCCTCTACTGAAACGTGTCCATTTGAGGGCACAGGTAGCTGATTCACGGGTGCCACTACTTGCACAGGATTTCGTGCCTCGATCAACTCAATCGCTCGATTGACACTCTCCGGCAAAATCACGACAAGACTGCCCGGAGTTGCGGTATCAAGCGCGGTCTGAATGGCGGTTGCTTCGTCAAGAATGACTTCGCAATGGGCATCAGGCTTAGCTTGCTCAATGCCTTGATGAATCCACTTGGCTGCCTCCCCTCGATCGCGCCCTCGGGTATCGTCATCTTCTTTGATCACGATGCGATCGAAGATTTTTGCCGACAGAGTGCCGAGAGAAACAAAATCTTCATCCCGACGATCGCCCGGTCCACCAATCACGCCAACGCGCTCTCCGGTTGTCCAGTTTTTGACAAAGCCGCCCAATGCTTCATAGCTGTGAGGGTTATGAGCGTAATCGATCAGAGCGTGGAAGGTTCCTAGATTAAACAAATTCATTCGACCTGGGGTTTGCTTGGTCGATGCTTGAAAAGTCACCAGCGCCGCGCGAATGTCTTCAATGCGGATGCCTTGAGCAAACGCTGCTAAACTCGCCGCTAACGCATTGGCAATCATAAACGGTGCCCGTCCGCCCAGGGTCAAAGGGACATTGACTGCTTGCTCAATTCTCAACGTCCAGTCGCCTTTGAGAATCGATAGATAGCCATTTTCGTAAACGGCAGCAAGCCCGCCTCGCTGAGTGTGCGATCGAATCAGTAGGTTATCGGGATTCATTGAGAAATAAGCGATTTGTGCCGATGCTCGATTTGCCATCGCTGACACTAACGGATCATCTGCATTCAGCACAGCGTAACCATTGGGCATCGCGGCTTCTGCTACCACGCTCTTGACTCGCGCCATGTCTTCAATGGTGTTGATGTCGCCCAATCCCAAATGGTCAGCAGCGACGTTTAGCACCACACCGACATCACAAGCGCTAAAGGCTAAGCCCGATCGCAGAATTCCCCCTCGCGCACTCTCTAAAATCGCGACTTCCACAGTCGGATCTTGCAAAACTAGTTGAGCACTTTGCGGACCCGTGTTATCGCCCAGTTCGACCAGATAATCACCAATATAGGTGCCGTCTGTCGTCGTGTAGCCAACCACTTGCTGAGTTTGTCTAAAAATAT
>JBBRMC010001082.1:0-1292 GCA_038231055.1 Leptolyngbyales cyanobacterium | reverse complement strand
TTGCTACCTGCGTTTACGGTAATTGGGCGAGATAAAACCACAGTGCGGCTGGGCGATCGCTGCAAACAAACCGGGCGGCTGACCCCAGAGGCAATGCAGCGCGCGATCGTGGCGCTCAAACGCTGTCAAGATATCGCCAAAAGTTTGAATGCTGAACAGATCATCGCGGTGGCGACTAGCGCTGTGCGAGAGGCACCCAACGGGCAAGAATTTTTGCAGCAGGTCGAAGACGAATTAGGGCTGTGGATCAATTTAATTTCGGGCATCGAAGAAGCTCGGAGAATCTATCTTGGCGTTTTATCAGGGATGAATCTCAACAATCAGCCCCACATTATGATCGATATTGGGGGCGGTTCGACTGAGCTGATTTTGGGCGATGGGCATGAACCTCGCACCCTCAGCAGCACCAAAGTTGGAGCGGTGCGCCTTAGTTCGCAGTTAATCACCACTGATCCGATTAGCAATGCTGAGTTTCAATATCTTCAGGCTTATATTCGGGGGATGTGGGAGCGCCCGATCGACGAGGTGAAATCGCAGCTTAAACCCGGTGAACGTCCCCGGATGGTGGGCACGTCTGGCACGATCGAGACCTTAGCAATTCTGCACTCTCGCGACAAATTTGGGGCAGTCCCCACCCCGTTGAATGGCTATCAGCTTACGCTCAAAGACTTGCGCGAATGGGTCAACCGTCTGCGAAAACTCAGCTACGCCGATCGCCTTCTGATTCCGGGCATGAACGATCGTCGGGCAGAGATTATTCTGGCTGGGGCACTGATTTTGCAAGAAGCGATGATCTTGCTGGGCACTAACTCGATCGCGATCTGTGAGCGATCGCTGCGAGAGGGCGTAATTGTTGATTGGATGCTTGCCCACGGGCTGATTGAAGATCGGCTGCGCTATCAAAGCTCGGTTCGGCAGCGCAGCGTGTTAAAAACGGCTCAAAAATATCAAGTTAATTTAGATCATAGTCAACGAGTCGCTGAGTTTGCGCTGAGTTTGTTTGATCAGACTCAAGGCATATTGCACACTTGGGGCAGCGAAGAACGAGAGTTGCTGTGGGCGGCGGCAATTTTGCACAACTGCGGACATCACGTGGCGCATTCGTCCCACCATAAACACTCTTATTATCTAATTCGTCATGCCGAGTTGTTGGGCTACAACGAAATTGAAATTGAAGCGATCGCTAATCTCGCCCGTTATCATCGCAAAAGCAATCCTAAAAAACGCCACGAATCCTATCGAAATCTGACGAGCAAAAAACATCGCAAGGTTGTGGAGCAACTCAGCGCTTT
>JBBRMC010001081.1:0-1292 GCA_038231055.1 Leptolyngbyales cyanobacterium | reverse complement strand
TCAACTTGGCGTTTGGGTTGCTGTTAGGCGCGATCGCGGTGGCGATCGCACTGTCATTCGGCTTGGGCGGTCGTGAGGTCGCGGCTGAACAACTGCGCGAATGGCTTAAAGAATTCAAACGTTAAAATTTTTTGAATTCCAAACAAAAAAGGTGCGTTGCTCAATGTGACGCGCCTTTTTTGTGGCTTAATGCTTTTTTAGAAAAGACGATCGCTGAGACGAAGCTGATTTCTGAATGCGATAGATTACGGGTCATGGTAGGTCGTGAGACGTTCTGCCGAAGTGTCTCTACGGGAATCGAGTGAGTTGGAAATCGATCGAATAATCGGTCAATTTGAGAGGCGTTAGCGACAGCACAGGCTAGGGTTCGCTTGTGACATCCGTTTGGCGAGTGGTTAAATCAAGCTTGGCACGCAATTCGTCTTTGATGCGGTTAAGGATAGATGCCTCATCCAAAGAAGACAGAATGCGAGTGACGACCGCTTTAGGACCGTCGGGTCCCCAAGATGCACCATTTGCGAGGTAAGCCTTCGTCACTTGCCCAATCCCATAGGATGAAATGCCTGCAACTCCGGCTTGAGCCAAGGCAACCGAAAAATAGGGAGCAAGTGACATCCCACCTGTTGCAGGAGCCGCTAAACCGAGCAAACTTTTGAGAGAACCGAGTCCTAAATTTGCCAGCAGTTCGCTCGCCGTGATGCCGCCCATCGCAAGCGCGATCTTCTTTAACAGCCCGATCGCTCCTTGCTGCGTCATGCTAATTCCATACAGTTTTGACAGAGTGAGAATCATCGCGACATCGATCGCCGCACTGCTGAGAATATCTAACACCGTGATCGGGTTGAGCGCGATCGCCACCGCTTTCGTCATTACTCCGTTCCAAATGGTGCGATTGGCGGTCTGCTCTCGAATCATCATTTTGCGCTGCACCAATTGCTCATTCACATCGTCGGCATAAAGCATCGTGTTGAGCGCAACCAGCGATTTTCCTTCACGGTGCAAGACCTCTAGGATTTTTAGCTTCAGGTCTTCTACCTGCGGCTCCCCAGTGCTTAACTGGACTGACGTGCGACCATCAGGACGCTTCACCGCTCTGGCAATCAAAGGCGATGCTGCCGCCATCACAATTTCGTCGGGCGAGAGCAATTCCCTCACCCGCTCATCTCGAATTTTTTGGTAAATGCTCACCCGATCGGCATCGGGATATTGATCAATTTTGTTCAGCACCAAAATGATCGGCTTTCCAACCTCCCGCAATTCTGAAAGTGCTTGAAACTCCACCTTCGTCATAT
>JBBRMC010001080.1:0-1296 GCA_038231055.1 Leptolyngbyales cyanobacterium | reverse complement strand
ATAATGCAAAAAGCGATTTTTTGCCCCTTGTTGTGAATCTGACAATTCTTGATCTTGAACCAGCGAGGATTCTGTCGCGGTAAAGAGTCGAAATGGCTCAGAACCCTTCATGCTTGAGGCTTGCGCGTTCAGGGTCAGCGACTCAAATGCTAAGTTATCTTGCACGCCTCGCGACTGAAGTGGGTTATCACTGTCGGGCAAAAACGCCTCAGGAATCGGAAGTTTGCGCCGCAGTTGTCCCGTTTTGAGGTCAAATTCTCCAATAAAGGGCGGCACCCCATCATGAACGACTCCCTCACTAGAAACAAAGACGGATTTGCGTGATGAGAGGGCGATTCCTTCTGGGTCGATCGTGTTTTTGGCAAAGATCTGTCCATCTTCTTGGGTCAGAATGGTGACATCTTGCACCACAACTTGCTTGAGCAGCGATTTAGCGGGGTCGAGTTCTAGCTTGAGCGTGTAAAAACGGGCGGGGGCACGATCGGAGCGATCGTCCGAGACGGCATAGAAAAGATCGTTTTGGCGATCGTAAGTCAGCCCCGATAACCCCCCAACGAGAGTCTCTTTAACCGTCGTTTTGGGCAGCGTGTATTCCCCCAAAAACTCTAGTGATAAAGGCAAAAACAGCCGATCTTCGGCGCTCAATTGCGGTAACTCACAGGCAGTTAGCGAGCCGAGCAATCCGATTGTGATCAATCCCAAAATCCAAGATAAGAATTTGTGCTTCACCGCTTTCTCCACAACCTTAGAATCTGAAGGCTAGTCTATTCTGTCTTTTTTCTCAACTTCCCTTCTTCCCGTCTTCCTCGACCAAAGGTGATTAAATGTATGGGAGTCATTTATCCCACGAGTCCCCGTGTCTGAATCGTCGAAGCCGTCTCGCTCTCTGGCAGGCATTGCCGGAATTGTGGCGATCGCCACTCTGATCAGTAAAGTTTTTGGGTTGGTGCGCCAAGTCGCGATCGCGGCTGCCTTCGGTACCAAAGCGGCGTATGGTGCCTACCAATATTCGAGTATCATTCCGGGCTTTTTTCTGATTCTGCTGGGAGGAATTAATGGACCGTTTCACAGTGCAATGGTGAGTGCGCTGGCTAAACGAGATAAAGAAGAATCTGCGCCTCTCGTTGAAACCATTTCAACGCTGGTTGGGGGTGTCTTGATCGGGGTCACGCTGGTCTTGATGGCGCTCGCCCCTCAGTGCATTGATGCGATCGCTCCAGGATTGCACCAAACCGCTCACGGAATGGAAGTTCGAGATATTGCCATTCAGCAATTGCGAATCATGGCTCCGATCGT
>JBBRMC010001079.1:0-1297 GCA_038231055.1 Leptolyngbyales cyanobacterium | reverse complement strand
TCGCCATTTGAGGCAGTGATGAAGTAAGGCAACAATTCGCTAGAATCTTGACGTTTGCGAACCGGAAAGTAGCGCTGATGACTCTCCATTTCAGTGGTGATGACTTCTGAAGGCAGTTCTAAAAATTCAGCGTCAAACTTACCCACAACAGCCGACGGATATTCTACTAAATTGGTGACTTCGCGAAGCAGATCGGATGAGATAGTGGCGACTCCTCCAATCTCGGCGGCGGCGGATTCTACTTGCTTTTGAATAGTGGCTTGTCGCAAGTCAGAGTCAACTTCAACGAATGCAGTTCTTAATGTTGAAACATACGCATCTGCATTGGCAATCGCAACGGTATTAGGATGCATAACGCGATGTCCATGAGACACTCGATCGCTCTCATAATGAATGGAATGGCTGACGATCGAGATCGGCAATACGTCCTCATCTAACAACACGACTAACCATCGAATCGGACGAGAAAACTTTAACTCGCCATCACCCCAACGCATTAGACGTTTGCCCTCTAATCCAGTGATCCACTGGGGCACCAATTCGGTCAAAATCTCAGAGATTGGACGACCCTTAATCACCTTGCGAACAAACACAAAATCGCCCTTCTCAGTCGAACGAATCTCCAACGCATCGACCGAAACGCCTTGCTTTTGGGCAAATCCTTCGGCTGCTTTGGTAGGCTTGCCCTCTTTAAACGCAGCTTGAGCGGGTGGACCTTTGACCTCTTCTTCTTGGTCAGCTTGCTGAAGGGGTAAGCCTTTGATTAAAACTGCAAGACGGCGAGGAGTTCCGTAATAAGCGATCGAGTCTGGAGTCAAATAATGGTCAGCCAGAATCGTGGGAATGCGCGATCGCCACTGTGCTAGGGCTTCATCGACAAAGCTTGCGGGGAGTTCTTCTGTGCCAACTTCTAATAAAAACGATGCCATGAGTTTGAGTAGCTAGAGGCAAAAGGGAGAGTCAATTCCTCAGTTTACCGTGTCGGCTGTTGTCTTGCTCGGTTGCACACGCCCATTTGTGGAGACGATCGCACAAAGCTCTGAGTCAGAAAATTCTGGCGCTAACTTGGCAGACTCATTTTTTACATCGACGTGTTTGAGACGAAAGTTCCCGGATGTCTTTTGATTGAACAATACCCAAAGCGGATATTCCCAATCATCATCTCCAGAAATTAACCCGATCGTATGACAGTGATCTTGATCGACAACGGTATCGACAATTTTGCGATAGGTGAACTCTAAAAATTTAAGAGAACCACTGAAGTAGATTTGTTGACGCGGCAATAACACAATGGATT
>JBBRMC010001078.1:0-1298 GCA_038231055.1 Leptolyngbyales cyanobacterium | reverse complement strand
TTGAATTGAGGGATAAAGCCGCTTCAGTTTGACGCGAGCATCTGCGGTGGTAAATTGCCAATCGACCGTGTGGTTCTGAGCATTTCTTGACTGTTGCCAAGCCGCGACTTCTTGCTGTAAGTGTAGCTGGTCTGGAATGCGACGATCTAAACATTGACGAGCTAAGACACTCAGTTCAATCTCTGCCATATTGAGCCAACTGCCGTGCTTGGGCGTAAAGTGAAATTCGAGTTTGTCTAAGATTCGCCGCGCTTCAGCAGGGGGGAATGCCTTGTATAACGAGGCGGCTCGATGGGTATTGAGTTGGTCTTGTACCACTACAATTCTCAGGGCATCTGGATAATGAACATCGACGAGTTGCTGCATTTGGGCTGCATAATCGAGTGCGGTGTGCTGGTCTGTGACGGCAACCTGCCGACGGGCAGCTAAGGGTTCAAAGACCATGAACAAATTGCTCACCCCATTGCGCTCATACTCGCAGTCATAACGTTCCGGTTGCCCTGGCTCCATCGCTATCGGTATCCGAGTTTCTTTAACCTGCTGCTTGCTGCTTTCGTCAAAACAGACCACCGGATAGTTGGGGTCATAAGGACGGTGATAGACTTCCAACACCTCTTCCATCGCTGCCACAAATTCGGCATTGGCTTCGGGGGCAATCACCCAGCACTCCTTCAACCAAGGCTTGAGTTGGTTTTTTTTAGCGTTTTGCGAATCGTTTCATGGGAGATCTGCTCGACGTGTCCTAATTCCACCATCCGCTCGGCTAATAACCGCAACGTCCACCGGACTCGTCCTGTCGGGGCATCCGAGCAAGTTAGGGCAATCAAATGGGCTTCTTTCTCCCCGTCTAAACGCTGCACTCTGGGCTGCTGCCCTTGCTTGTAGCTCAAGACGGCTTCAAATCCTTCCTCCACAAACTGGTGCCGCACTCGCTCAATCGTTGCCACACTCACATCTAATGCTGCGCTGATGGCTTGGTCTCCCCACCCCCCATCCGCTTGATGCTCATCCGCTTTCAACAAAATTCGAGCACGATTCATTTTGTAGGCAGCCGTTCTACCCGTTGTGGTCAGTTGCTCAAGGATTTGTCGCTCTTCTGCACTCAGCGCTACTTTGTACTTCTTTGCAGGCATGGTTCAGTCCTCAGGTAGGGGAATTGTGGGTCTTCATTATCCCTCATTCACGGATTGACCGTCTACTAGGCACTGCAAATAGAACGATCGAGTCACACTAAAATAGACACCCCTTCACAGTCTCCCGCCATGACCAGTCTCTCTTCGACTCCTCAAGAGACTGAC
>JBBRMC010001077.1:0-1300 GCA_038231055.1 Leptolyngbyales cyanobacterium | reverse complement strand
TGGCTTCAGCCACTACGTTATCAACCGTGAAGCCGAATTTCTCCATTGCAATGTTGCCAGGAGACGAGACTCCAAACCGATCAATGCTAACGATCGCGCCTTCGCTACCGCAATATTTGTGCCAGCCAAAGCTAGAAGCCGCTTCGACGACCAACCGCTTTTGATCGGCTTTGGGCAGAACGGCATTTTTGTAATGCTCGTCTTGCTCCTCAAACAGTTCCCAGCAGGGCATTGAGACGACGCGAACCTTGCGACCCTCTGCTCGTAGCTTCTCAGCCGCCTGGACGCAAAGACTGACTTCGCTTCCGGTGCCGATCAGAATGAGTTCGGGCAGGTCATCGCTACCAGACAAGATGTAGGCACCACGGGCAACGCCTTCAAAGGAGCTTCCTTCTAGGTTGGGCAGCGCTTGGCGAGTCATTGCCAACAGTGACGGTTGCTTGCGACGCTCGATCGCGATTTTATAAGCCCCAGAAGTCTCGTTTCCATCTGCCGGACGGAAGACTAACAGGTTGGGAATGGCGCGAAGAGAGGCGATCGTTTCCACTGGTTGGTGAGTTGGACCGTCTTCACCAAGGGCGATCGAGTCGTGAGTCATGACGTAAATCACGCCTGCTTGAGACAACGCCGAGAGACGAATCGCTGCCCGCATATAGTCTGCAAACACCAAGAACGTCGCACAATAGGGAATCAACCCCGAACCCGATAGCGCGATGCCGTTGCAGATTGCGCCCATGGCGTGTTCTCGAACTCCAAACCGCAGGTTGCGCCCTGCATAGCTGCCCTTCTGGAAGTCGGGGAAGCCCTTCATTAAGGTTAGGTTGGAGTGGGTCAAGTCAGCCGAACCGCCAATCAGTTCAGGAATCGCTTGCGCTAACGCATTGAGCGTTTTCTCAGAAGTCTGACGGGTTGCGAGAGCTTTGTCGGCGGGGGTATAAGTTGGCAGCGAACTCACCCAGCCTTCAGGGAGCTTGCCGCTTAACCGCCGCTCAAACTCAGCCGCTTCTGCCGGATATTTTGATTTGTAGGTGTCTAGCGCGTTGTTCCAGTCAGACTCAAGTTTTGCACCGCGATCGATCGCTTTACGCCAGTGATTCAATGCGTCTTCAGGAACCTCGAACGGAGCATAATTCCAGCCCAAGTTTTGGCGAGTTGCCGTGATTTCATCGCTACCCAGTGCCGCCCCGTGAACACCTGCGGTATTTTGCTTGTTGGGAGACCCGTAGCCGATCGTGGTTCTAACTTTAATTAAAGAAGGCTTATCAGTGACGGCTTTTGCTGCCTCGATCGCCGCTTGAAT
>JBBRMC010001076.1:0-1307 GCA_038231055.1 Leptolyngbyales cyanobacterium | reverse complement strand
GGCGTTTCAGCCATTGACAATCCTCGGTTGGCGCGTCAACGGTTGGGCTATGTTGCTCAAGAGGTGGCGATCGATAAAGTCTTGACGGGGCGAGAACTCTTGGAACTGCAAGCAGCGCTCTATCATCTTCCCCGGCAGACGATTAAGCCACGAATTGCTGAGATTTTGACCCTGCTAGGATTGGACGAATGGGCAGATAAGAAGTCAGGCACCTACTCTGGGGGCTTAAAAAAACGCCTAGATCTAGCAGCCGGACTCCTGCATCGTCCTGATGTGCTGGTTCTTGATGAGCCAACGGTTGGGCTAGATATCGAAAGCCGAGTCGCTGTGTGGCACTTCTTGCGCGACCTGCGAGAGCAAGGAACCACTATTTTAATTACGAGCCACTATTTAGAAGAGATTGATGCGCTTGCAAATCGAGTTGCCATTATCGATCGTGGCATCGTCATTGCATCAGGCACTCCTTCAGAGTTAAAGGATCAGGTTGGAGGCGATCGAGTCACGTTGCGGATTCGGGAGTTTTCTCCGGTTGAGGAGGCTGAGCAAGCAAAAGTCTTGCTCGAATCGTTGCCGCTTGTTCAAGAAGTGATCATTAATAGCGCTCAAGGAAATTCTCTAAATCTGGTAGTTGCTCCCCAAAGTGAAGCGCTGATGACCATTCAACACGCTCTTCAACAAGCCGGATTGCCGACGTTTGGCATCGCTCAAGCGCGTCCTAGTCTAGATGATGTCTATCTTAATGCGACGGGTCGCACCTTGTTAGACGCAGAACTCGCGGCGGTTGGAAGTCGTGACCCCAAAGCAGAGAAGAAGCAAAATATGCGGTGATAGAGGGCTGTTTTCGATCAACTTAAATTCAAGATTTCTTACCACTCATTCAAAATTTTTCTTATGAGTCGCACCATTACTCCTCCCCAATCTGAGTTTCTGACTGATCGAGAAGGCTCGATCTCTCCTCCACAGTCCACTCCTTTAGGCGATTTTATTCAAGAGACGCTGGCGTTAACTCGCCGTTTATTTATTCAACTTCAGCGTCGCCCTTCGACTCTGGCAGCAGGTATTATTCAGCCGTTGATGTGGTTGGTCTTATTTGGGGCACTGTTCCAAAACGCGCCTCAAGGATTGTTTGGCGAGAGCGCCAGTTATGGACAGTTTCTCGGCGCAGGAATTATCGTCTTCACAGCGTTTGGCGGTGCATTGAATGCTGGATTGCCTGTGATGTTCGATCGTGAGTTTGGCTTCTTGAACCGTTTGTTAGTTGCCCCTCTTGCGTCTCGATTCTCGATCGTGATGGCATCCGCGATTTT
>JBBRMC010001075.1:0-1308 GCA_038231055.1 Leptolyngbyales cyanobacterium | reverse complement strand
TCAGCGAGTCAAACTTGCCGCAGTGTTGCAGCTAACGGCTCCTGGCATCCCGATGCTGTGGATGGGTGATGAGTTTGGGCAATCGACTCACAAAGCTGAGGTGACATCAACTCCTAACCCGCTTGATTGGTCACTGCTTAACCAAGACGAAAACCGTGATTTGTTTGAGTTTTACAAACAATTGATCGCGTTGCGGCACAAGCATCCTGCATTACGAACCGAAAATATCGAGTTCTTTTATACTCACAACGACAACAAAGTGCTGGCGTTTGTGCGCTGGACTGAAACGGGCGATCGAGTTGTCGTCATTCTCAACTTCTCAGACCAATCCTATGAGAATTACGCGATTCCCTCATTCCCAGCCAATGGCGTGTGGCGGTCGTGGACAGGTGAGCAATTTGAAGGAAAAGACAATCAGTTAGCGATCGACCTTCCCAGTTTTGGAGCGTTGATTTTACTTCACGCCTAATGGGGACGGTCTAGCTCTTCGCGCAACACTCGTCGCAACGTAGCTTCTAAAGGCTCATGCTGCTGCTGAATATGGGCTCTTAGCGCTTCGTTGATCAAGGTTTGGTAGTTGCCACCATTTGCTAAATGAATTTGTTCTTTAAACCAGGCTAATATTTCATCGTCAATCCGAATTGTGACGCGGGTTTTTCCAAGGCTTGCTGGGTCGATCGCACCCCGCTTCCCTTGGCTGAAGTCATATTCTGTTTCCATCAACTAGCCCTCTTCATAGTGTTGACGCTCTTGGCGAGTTGCAGACCGAGCCGAAATTAGTCGAATCTCAGTTCCGCGATAGGTATACACAACTACTAGCGCTCGACCTAAAGCATCTATTCCGATCGTAACAAAGCGCTCTTCATTAGAGCGCTCATCCGATATCGTAATCGCAAGGTCATCTGAGAAAACAAAGACTGCATCGGCAAAATCAATCCCGTGTTTGCGAAGATTCGCCGCTGCTTTATTGTTGTCCCATTGATACACCATTCCTCAATTGTATGCACATTTGTACACTAAGAAGTAGAATCTGGACTTGATGTCATATCTTGAAATGATTCTAGAAGTTATTTCTAGAGATAGGTTTTGCCACCAGCAGATTTAATCAGCGAACTAACAATTTCCCTTGATCTTCGGAAACCGCCGCGTCGAGAAGTCGGATGATAAATCCATGAGGCTAAAGCGGCATTGATCTGCACAGTGGAATGAGAACTTTTGTAGATACTTAAGGTAACTGGTGAATAACTCCCATCAACAATCAGGGGAGTTGAGTCAGGAAATTCTGCTGACACTCGATCGTATACTCTC
>JBBRMC010001074.1:0-1308 GCA_038231055.1 Leptolyngbyales cyanobacterium | reverse complement strand
TTTCACCCCGGCTGAGTGCGGCACCTCTGCAACAGGGTTGAGATCTTTAATGCCGATCGGAACGCCAAAAAAAGGTGGTAACTCTGAAATATTCCCGGTTAGCTGCTCGGTTTTGAGAGTGGCATCGGCGATCGCTAGATCGCTCATCACGGTAAAAAAACTGCCCAACTGCGAGTCTAGCTGCTGAATGCGCTGTAGATAGAGTTGGGTGAGTTCGAGGGGAGAGACTTCTTTAGTGCGGATCAGCCGAGCTTGATCCAACGCTGAAGTGAATGCTAAATCAGCTAAATCCATGCCGTGATTTTAGAAAAAGAGCAGAGAGACCTGTTGACGATCGTACTCTTAGTTGAGAAGTCTATTCAACCAAGTTATTTCTTCTTACTCGTGTTTGTGCGGTTTAATGAGTAGACTGAACGTATTCGTTTACACATTCAAGCAGTTATGACTTTGATGAAATCTCGCTCGCGTCTTCAGTTCGCTTTGAGCCGCGTCTCGATCGCTCTTGGAGTTTGTTGTTTTGCAGTCTCTCCAGCACAGTCGCAGACAGTTTCCTCTAGCAAATCTAATCAGCCTTTGCTGCTTGCTCAAGCGATTCCAAACTATTGCCGCAAAAGTGAGAGCACCTTTTTGACAATGGAAACCAAAAGTTATTGGGTGAGCATCTGCGGCGGAGATAATCCTAATTCTTATGTAGGAGTCAGCAAAAAAGATCGTCGGCAAAGCATTCGTGTGCCTCTCAAAGACTTCGATCGACGAGGCAATTACTTTTATGCGGTTAACAAAGATGTTAAATACATTCTGGCTAAAACGCCTAAAGGAAACTTTCTCACTGTCACCCAAGGCACTCGTGAACTGGTGAGAGAACCTGTGTTAAAAGGATGGTAGTGTTTGAGGCGAAATCATGAGTGACCCGATCGTGTGGACAAGCGAAGCAGAAGCGAAGCTGAAAGAAATTCCGTTTTTTGTGCGCCCAGCCGCCCGTAAAAAAATTGAGAAGTTTGCGTTAGAAGCAGGCGCGACCCAAATCACGATCGAGGTCTACGAGCAAGCCAAGCAAAAGTTTGGTTAACCGTGCAGAAACGGGTGAGAAATCCTTCAAAAGGAGAGTTTGCAAACCTTGAGAATTTCTTAAGCTTGAATGAGCGATCGCGTTAAACTTTGTTGGAGAAACGAAGTCGCACGCTGTCTGTCTTAGAGGATGTCTTAAAAGGTAAGTGAGAGAGCTGAAACCCGTATCCTTTCGTCGGGGCACAACATCTGAAATGCTGATTCCACCGTAGGTGAACCGGAGTTCAGTAGACTTCTCAG
>JBBRMC010001073.1:0-1310 GCA_038231055.1 Leptolyngbyales cyanobacterium | reverse complement strand
TCGAGATAGAAGTTAGACAGATCGACTGCACAAAAGTTCTGCACCGCTTGAAAGAAGCGGAAGAACTGAAAACTCTCAAACGAGTCTTGAACGTCCTTAAAGACTTCAGCGATTCGATGCAGCATATAGCGATCGAGTTCTGGCAATTGCTCATAGGGAACGGCATCTTTAGCCGGATCGAAGTCGTGCAGATTGCCCAACAAAAACCGAGCCGTATTGCGAATCTTGCGATACACATCCGACATTTGTCTAAGGATGGTTTTGCCGATCGGCACATCGTTGGTGTAGTCAACCGATGAAACCCACAACCGCAGAATGTCAGCTCCGTAAGGTGGCTCTTCTTTCTGATTTTTGCCGCCTTCGATCACAATCATGGGATCGACTACATTGCCTAAAGATTTGCTTTGTTTGCGTCCCTGCTCATCCAACGTAAAGCCATGGGTCAAGACAGTTTTGTAAGGCGCACAACCATTGACCGCAACGCTCGTCAACAAACTGGACTGGAACCAGCCGCGATGCTGATCTGACCCTTCTAAATACATATCAGCAGGATAGCGGAGGTCATCTCGCTGTTTGAGAACGGCTGCCCACGACGAGCCAGAGTCAAACCAAACATCCATTGTGTCGGTGCCTTTGCGATAGGCGCGACCCCGATATTTCTCTGGAAGAAGTTCATCGATCGACAACTCCCACCAAGCATCTGAGCCTTTTTCTGCCACGATCGCTTGCACATAGGCGATCGTCTCTTCGTTTAAGAGAGGCTCTCCCGTCTCTTCGTCATAAAACACAGGAATCGGCACACCCCAACTGCGTTGACGAGAAATGCACCAGTCCGATCGCTCTGCCACCATAGACGTGATGCGATTTTCGCCTTGAGCCGGAATCCAGTTGACTTCAGCGATCGCCGCTAATGCTGCGTCGCGAAACCCCTCGACTGAGGCAAACCACTGCTCAGTGGCTCTAAAAATCGTCGGCTTTTTCGTCCGCCAATCGTAGGGATATTTGTGAACATAGGGTTCTTCTTTGAGCAGCGATCCCGCATCGGCTAAGGCTTGAATCACGGCACTGTTGCCGTCTCCTAGCACATTCAGCCCTGCAAACTGTCCTGCTTCTTCTGTGAAGTTGCCGTTATCATCCACTGGGGAAAGCAGCGGCAACCCATAGCGCAATCCGACCTGATAGTCTTCTTGCCCATGACCCGGAGCTGTGTGAACTAACCCCGTTCCTGAATCGGTCGTGACATAATCACCGCCAATTAAGATCTCACTTTGACGATCGAATAACGGATGCCGATAGGTGCAGTGTTCGAG
>JBBRMC010001072.1:0-1312 GCA_038231055.1 Leptolyngbyales cyanobacterium | reverse complement strand
GCCTGCCCAAAACCAAGGGTAAGCGATAGGTTCATTCTAGGGGTGACACAGACTGATCTGACCTGTGGACAACTCACCTAAAAATCAAGTGTGGCAACATGTTAGCTCGGCCAGTGAGGTCGATATCACGTTAGGCCCCACAAATGCGACCCTCCAAAGTTCTCAGTGACGTAGTCGACTCAGCAATTGCAGCGAAGGCGCACTACGAGATTTGGTGGGCACTGGCGAGCGAAGCGAAACCACGCCTTGTGCCAATCATGAATCGGCATAGCGATTTCTTCATCGCATCTGCAGATGCACATTACACTGCCTTCTTTGTTTACTTTGCTCACCTATTTGACAAACGACAAGATTCCTCATCGATACCAACATATCTTAGGGGAATTGCGGAATCAGCAAATCCAGAACTCTTACTAGAACTTCAGACGGAATTTGAAGTTATTGCAAAGCGTGCGGAACCAATTGTCAAAGCTAGGCACAAGACAGTCGCTCATATTGATGCTATCTTGTCGGAAAAGGAAGTCTTTGCACCACTAGAAGTGACTTGGAACCAAGTCAGAGACACGGTTTACGATTCTGCAATATTTGTAGCAAAGCTTGCCGGAACAACTGACTTGGGCTCAATCGGTATTGCAAGAGATCGGCGGCTTATCGAAGCAACACTGAAGCTTATCAACGCACTGGGAAAATGTGGGGCCTAACCGGGCGCTCAACCGGACGCTACACAGCTTGCCGCCATTTGGGCTACAAAATCCTAGCCCAAATACCGTCAATCTGTTCCGCGCCGGTTAGCTACAACGTTAGCCATCACCCCAAATCCTGTCGAAGCAGTAGCGTGGCACAGCGGGAAATCCAGTCGGCGCACAAAGTCAAGAACTCGGAGCGATTGGTTCCTTTCTGGAAAGCCGTGAAATCTAGCTTCGCCCGTATCACCGCCGCTGCACTCCAGAAACTACAAATGTCAAAGCACCAGCGCTCTCTTTTAGTCAACAAAAGCCACGTTTACAAAAGTTCGGGCCTGTCAATGACAATCCTCGCGTTCTGTGGAAGGCTAGAGTCCTGCGTAAGAAGTCTCCAAATTCAGGCTATGCACTCAACAGGCATCTTTGTGTATTTGGCAAACCCGTCCGTCCCACAGGCAATAACTGTGCGTCCTGGAAACACGTGATGGCTAATCGGGTAGGCGGGAGTTTCTAGCTCCCGCCCCCCACACCACCCACCATGCGGGTCCGCAGTGGGCGGTTCAACAAGTTGGCTCGCACGACGAAGCTCGCTGGCTCAGGTAGCGTAATCCTGAGCCTTTATCCAAAGG
>JBBRMC010001071.1:0-1315 GCA_038231055.1 Leptolyngbyales cyanobacterium | reverse complement strand
CGGAATCGTAATCTTAGCGATCGCCTGATAAGGACTTTCTTGCTCCGACCACTGAATCGAGGCATCTTCGATCGGCATCGTCTCTAAATTCGTGCAGAGCTGAACCCGCAGTTCATATTCAGCAGCCTGCTGACGAAAGAACTCAACAACCAGATCCCGCAAAGCCGACGGGTCATCTGTTTTAACCAGTTTGCCCACAAACGGCTGAAGACTGTCGGATACAGGAATCGCGCTGACTTTGGCAATATAGTCTCCATACCGGAGAGCGGCAGTCGTATAATAGGTTTCTCCCAGAATGTGCGTTTCTGGCAGCGTAATGCCTAACGCC
This sequence comes from Leptolyngbyales cyanobacterium, assembly GCA_038231055.1. Taxonomy (GTDB): domain Bacteria; phylum Cyanobacteriota; class Cyanobacteriia; order Leptolyngbyales; family Leptolyngbyaceae; genus Phormidesmis_A. The sequence continues at coordinate 987 of JBBRMC010001071.1, read as the reverse complement.
GTCGGATACAGATCTACTCCCACCTTTTCAGTCACTGCATTCACAGTGCGTAGGGCAGTGGTCAGCAGTTGTTGTGCTTCTTCGGGAGCGCTGACCACGACCTTTTCTTGGAGGAGTTGTTCATTGAGATAGCGAGTGACGTTTCCTGCCGGAAAAACCGGACGGTTGATCATCAAAAAATCTTGGGTCAAGGCATCTGGCTCAGGGCTAAATAGTTTAGACCCTTCCACTCCAACCACCTTGATCGCCATGCCCCGAAACGCAGACATCCCATCGGGCATGATGTCACCCGGAGCCGTTGAGAAGCGAATCATCACCGGATACGTTCGGGGTTCACGAAACAGCCCTTGGGCGAGCGATGTCGGCAGGTTATCATAAATTTTTAGTTCTCCCTTCAGCCCACCATGCCCCTTAGCGTGGGCACCTCGCATGGCATGACGATGTTTGTCAAACACCTTTTGCCCCATCCGAGCTACCGAGGCGAGGGTTTCACGAATCAGCCTATCTTCATCGGGTTGTTTTACTTCAACGTCGTCTGAATAGCGAACGTACTGTTCAAGCGAGTTTGACATAAGATTCTGGGGGCTTAGGGCTTGATTCTAGACAGTCGTAGTTTAACAATCTGAACGTGAGTCTGCTAGGTGAAGTATCCACGATCGTGGACGGCTCAAGGGCAGCATTGCATCTCACTGTTGAGCGATATTCTCAATTGATTAGCTGACTGATAGAGAACCAGTCCCTTAGGAATGTGGATTAAATAAGACCCGGATTTGCCCTCACCCTAGCCCTCTCCCAGCAGGAGAGGGAACAAGATTTCAGCTCCCTTCTCCCTTGGGGAGAAGGGTCGGGCGAGGGCTTCGCCCCACTTCGTGAGGCTACCGTGTACACACAAGTTGATCCGATCCGTCATTGCCAAAACCTTTCGCCCCCTAAATCCCCCATTCTGGTGGACTTTGAGATGAAACGAGGTTTTAGAGGTCAAGCCAT
>JBBRMC010001070.1:0-1322 GCA_038231055.1 Leptolyngbyales cyanobacterium | reverse complement strand
TCATGGAACGGATTTTTGCACCTCAGCCGTTAAATGACCTCTTTGAACGGAGTGCTGACAAGCAATATACAAAAGACTTGCTGTTCTCGACCGTTGTCGGATTGATGAGTCTAGTGGTCAGCGGGATTCATCCCTCGGTTGGTGCAGCATACAAAGCTCTAGAAAAGGTCGTCGGTGTTTCTCGCCCCGCATTCTATGCCAAACTCAATGGCATGGAGCCTCAAATTAGCCAGTCCTTGGTGCGCTACAGTGGGGAGCAACTCACGCCCATCCTGGAACAATTCCCTAACTCAACCTCTGAGTTATTGGCGGGATATCCGATTCGGATTGTCGATGGCAATCCTATCGGTGGCAGTGAGCATCGTCTCCAGGTGCTACGGCAAACCCGTTCTGGAGCGCTCCCTGGACAAGTCATCGCGGTGCTTAATCCTCAACAGATGGTAGTGGTCGATGCCTTTCCTTGCGAAGATGGTCACGCGCAAGAGCGTTCTCTATTTTCGGAAATCTTAGAGACGATTCAACCTGGACAAGTGTGGATAGGAGATCGCAATTTTTGTACTCGCTCATTTTTGATGGGAATTGCTCAACGCCAAGCTTACTTGGTGATTCGAGAACATCAAAATCTGCCTTGGCGAGCGTTGAGTCCATTCATCGAGATGGGAACAACCGAAACGGGGCAACTGTTTGAGCAACAGATAGAACTGATTGATGAGGCAGGGAAAACGGTGCAGATGCGCCGAGTCGTCATTCAATTAATGGCACCGACGCGACATGGAGACCGTGAAGTTATTGTGTTGAGTAATTTACCCCCTCATGTAGCGGATGCTTGTCGGTTGACGAATCTCTATCCAGAGCGATGGACGGTAGAAAGAATGTTTCAAGTCATTACTGATACGTTCCATTGTGAGTTAAACAGTTTGGGTTATCCCAGAGCCGCTTTGTTCGTCTTTTGCATGGCAATCGTGGCTTTTAACATCCTCTCTACCGTTAAAGCCTCATTGAAGTCAGTGCATGGGGTGGGCAAAATTACAGCGGGACTATCTGACTATTATTTAGTTGAAGAAGTGCAAGGAAATTTCAGGGGCATGATGATTGCGTTACCTACTCCAGAATGGCAACCGTTTGAGGAGATGAGCGTCGAACGATTTGCCCTAGCTTTACAGCAGTGGTCAGCGCAGGTAAATCTGAAGCGTTTCTCTTCTAATCCCCGAAGTCCGAAAAAGCCGCAGCCGCAGCTTGCTTATGATCCGAAACATCCTCATGTGTCTACTGCTCGTCTGCTCAAGCAAAAGAAGAACAAACGTTCACCTTAACAGGGGTAG
>JBBRMC010001069.1:0-1324 GCA_038231055.1 Leptolyngbyales cyanobacterium | reverse complement strand
GTTCCCCTGAGTCCACGCAATACGACTCTTTCTTTTGCGTTTGGCACCACCCATAGCAATGTGATTGAAAAACCGTTTGATGTGCTAGATATCTCGGCTAATTCTTCCTACTACGAACTCACTCTACGTCATCCTCTAATTCAGAAACCCACCCAAGAGCTGGCTTTAGGACTCACCCTGTCTCACCAATTTAACCAAACGCTGCTCGGCATTGACAATATTGGTGGGTTCCCCCTGTCTCAAGGTGCAGACGATAAAGGACGAACTCGCACAACTGCCATTCGGTTTTTTCAAGAATGGAGCCGTCGCAGCAGCCAGCAAGTGTTAGCTGTGCGCTCACAGTTTAGTTTCGGAGTCGGTGCGTTGAACGCTACCATCAACCGAGATGGACCAGATAGCCGATTTTTCACATGGCGAGGACAGGCACAATATGTTCGTGCGTTGGCACCTGATACGATCGTGCTGCTGCGAGGAGACGCACAACTGAGCGATCGCAGTCTGCTTGGTTTAGAACAGTTTGGCGTGGGCGGATCTCAAAGTGTGCGGGGCTATCGGCAAGATCTGCTGCTCACCGACAACGGCTTATTTGCATCAGCAGAAGCCCGCATTCCTGTGCTGCGAATTCCGCAAGTCAAAGGCATCTTGCAACTGACCCCCTTTGTCGAAGTTGGACGGGGTTGGAATCGCAATAATACAAATCCCGACCCTAACACCTTAGCAGGAGCTGGAATCGGTTTGCTGTGGCGACAAGGCGATAACTTAACTGCCCGATTAGATTGGGGCATTCCACTCATCTCAGTGAACTCGGAGCGCAAAACATGGCAAGAAAATGGCGTATATTTTTCAATCAATTGGGTTCCTTTCTAAATAGAATTAACCGAAGAAGAACGGTTTCTACAAGGTTGCATATCCCAATTGCTAATTCGGTTCCCTTCTTGTTTCTGGCAATGCTGTTGTTAGTGCTGGCAACGCCTTCTCTTGCGAAAGATGCTAAGCCCCCACAACCTTTAGAGCAGCCTGCCCAACAGCTATATGACGCTGGACGCTACCGCGAGGCAGTTAGTGCGTTAGAACAAAGTCTTCAAACAACGAGCGATCGCGTTCAACGGGCGACAGTTCTCAGCAATTTGTCCCTCAGTTACCAAAAGCTGGGTGAATGGGACTTGGCAGAGCGATCGATCGAGTCTGCCCTGCAATCTCTGCAAAACTCTCAGCAGTCGGCAGAACAAACGGTCAGAGCACAGGCTCTAGATGTTCGCGCTAGCTTAGAGATGGCGCGAGGTCATGCAGAGCAGGCGGCAGAGATTTGGCAACAGGCAGCCGC
>JBBRMC010001068.1:0-1328 GCA_038231055.1 Leptolyngbyales cyanobacterium | reverse complement strand
TTTTCGCCCGTTAGGTTGTTTTGCCAGAGAAGATCTAAATTGCCATCACCGTCAAAATCACCAATGCCTCGGATCTGCCAAGCTGCATCCTTAACAGCAGGCGACAGAAGACTCGCTGACTCGAAGCTCATATCATTCAGCTTCCAGAAACCAATTTCTCCACCCGCGCCAAAGTTGCGCCAGAGAATATCAAGCTTGCCATCGCCATCAAAGTCTCCCGTGCCTTGAATTTGCCAGTTGGTATCTTTGACGATCGGAGACAAGACAATTCCTTGATTGATGCTCATGTCATCCATTTTCCAAAAGGCAATCTCTCCAGTATTGAAGTTGCGCCAGAGGATATCACGTTTGCCATCGCGATCGAAGTCCCCCGTGCCTTGAATCTTCCACTCAAGACCGACCATTGCTACAGGTACCCCTTGTTCTAGAGTGGTGCCATTCATTTTCCAGAAACCGACTTCACCACTACGATCGTTAAACCACAAAAGATCTGGAGTGCCATTACGATCGAAGTCTGCCGTCGCGGCAATTTTCCAACCCAAGTCTGTTACCGTGGCTAAACTCACTGGAGCTGTAAACGTTAATCCGTTAATTTGCCAGAGTGCTATTTCGCCTGATTGATTGTTACGCCATACAATATCGCGTCTCTGATTAATCGTAGGATCAGGAGTCACGTTTAATGTGAATGTCTTTGAGGTCGTTGCAGGTGCCCCACCCGTCGCCCCAGAATCTTCAGCTTTGAGAGTAAAAGTTTCGGTGCCACTAAACGTCAAGTTGCTTTGATACGTCAGTCCTGCATTGGCAAGAGTCGTGTTGATTTGAAAACTCGTGCCCGTAACCTTGACAGTACCAGTACCGTTGCCTATTACATTCGTCAGCCCATTTAATACATTAGGTTTGACCGTGATTTTTCCATTCAAAGCGGTCAATGTGACTGTTAAGGGATTAGTTGCTGCATCCACGTCTGCGATTTGCACATTGGGAACCACGATCGACGCATTTTGTTTTACGGTCAGCGTTGGCAAAGCATTATTAGTGACGATCTCAAGTCCAGATAGGGTGACATTCGCAGCAGCACTCGAAGTATTGTCACCCAGGAAAATCAAATTCTTTTGCTGATAAGGGCTAGGCGGAGCCAGATTAAATGGTCCAACGCTGATCGTTTGAGGCTTAAAGGCAGAATAGTCACGCACCTTACCACTCAAAATCGCAACCCCATTGCTGTAAAGCGTGTAGATATCACCCAAAATACCCAAGTCATAGTCTGTAGGCGAAGTCGTCGTGACGTTTGTGGTGAATTCTCCTTGAGTGAATAGGGTGCGAGTTTT